>DQHV01000107.1 GCA_003524335.1 Candidatus Aminicenantota bacterium
GGATGTGGGAGCTCATGGGCGAGGCCATCTCGTATTTCTCTACGGCCTTCGTCGTCTACTGCAACCGCGTCGGGTTCGAGGACGGCAAAGCCTTCGCCGGCGGGTCGTTCATCTTCGGTCCATCCGGCCGGCGCCTTGTCAAGGCCCCCGAGGCCGAGGAGGATCTGGTCCTGGCGGATCTCCGGCTCGAGGATATCCGCGCGGCCCGCAAGAGATGGACATTCCTGAGGGACGACCGGCCCGAGGTCATCCTGCGTTCTCTACAAAGGATCGTCAGGGACCATGAAGATTAATGCGCCGTTCGCGGAAAAAGTGCTCTGCGCTTTCATCCGCGAGGAGCTCCACAAGTTCGGCTTTAGAAAGGGGATAATCGGGCTCTCGGGCGGCCTGGATTCCTCGGTCTGCGCAGCCTTGGCGGCCAGGGCGCTAGGGCGGAAGAACGTTCTCGGAATGATCCTGCCCTATAAGGATACTTATGGCAAGGACGTAGAAGACGCCCGGGGCCTGGCCCGGAAGCTGGGCATCCGGACCCGCCTCCTCGACATCTCGCCGATGGTGGACGCCTATTTCTCCCTCTGCCCGACCGAGGACCAGGTGCGGATCGGGAACAAGATGGCCCGGGAACGGATGTCGATCCTCTACGATCACTCGGTCCTGGAAAAGGCCCTCATCCTGGGGACGAGCAACAAGACCGAGCTCCTCATCGGCTATGGGACCATCCACGGCGACATGGCCTGCGCCATCAATCCCTTGGGGGACCTCTACAAGAGCCAGGTCAGGGCTCTGGGGGCACATCTCCGGCTTCCGGCCAGGATCCTCAAGAAAACGCCCACCGCCGGGCTATGGCCCGGCCAGACGGACGAAGACGAGATCGGGATAAGCTACTCCGAGATCGATGCCATCCTCTACGAACTCATCGACGAGAGACGGCCCGCTAAAGAAGTTATGGCGTCCGGTTTCAAGAGGGAGGCGGTCGAGAAGATAGAGGCGCTCGTCGTGAGTTCGGAGTTCAAGAGGAAGATGCCGCCGATCGCCAAGATCTCGGCCAGGACCGTGGGCCACGATTTCCTTTATTCCTACGACCGGAACAGATGACCCATGGAGGAAAGGGGGGCCGTCCGCAGAAAAAAAGGAAATCTCTTTGTCGTCGCCACACCCATCGGCAACCTCGAAGACCTCACCTTCCGGGCGCTCCGGATCATGCGCGAGGTCTCGGCCATTGCCTGTGAGGACACCCGCCAGACGCTCAAGCTCCTCACCCGCTATGGCGTCCATAAAAGGCTGATCAGCTATTTTCAGCCGAAAGAAGGCCAGAAAATTCCCCATATTCTTGCCTTGCTTGACGAGGGAAAGGACATCGCCCTGGTTTCGGATTCGGGCACGCCCGGAGTCTCGGACCCTGGCTACCGGCTCATCAGGGAGGCGGTCGAAGCGGGGATAGGCGTCATTCCGGTCCCCGGCCCGTCGGCGGCCATCGCAGCGCTCTCTGCATCCGGGCTCCCCACCCACCGATTCCTGTTTCTCGGCTTCCCTCCTCCAAAAAGCGAAAAAACGCGTCAACTGCTTCTTTCCCTGCGGGAGGAAGAAGCCACCCTGATTTTTTACCTTCCCACCCGGAGGATCGTCGATTTTCTGGCGCTCGCCCGGGAAGCCCTCGGGGACAGGGAGGCTGTGATCGCCAGGGAGTTAACCAAGGTTTATGAAGAAATCCTGCGCGGGTCCCTGAGCCAGCTTCAAGCAGAGGCCGGGGGAAGGAGACTCAAGGGGGAAGCGACAGTCTTGGTTCGAGGGCGGCAACGGGGGAAAAAGGAATCCGCCTGAACCCGGAAACTATTCTTATTCCTTTATATATAAATATTAATATTTAAATATACTTGACAATATGATACTAAGATATTATATTATTAATAGTTCCCAGTTCTACAAGGAGGTTTATTATGGCGATCATCCGATGGGATCCCTTCAGGGATATAGTGACTCTGAGGGAAAAAATGAACCGGTTGTTCGAAGATGCCGTGACTCACCGCGGCGAGGAAAAGGACCTCATCGCCAGCTCCTGGGCTCCCGCCGTTGACATCTATGAAGACGAGAACCAGCTCGTTCTCTCGGCCGAAGTCCCCGGCATCGAGGAGAAGGACGTCGAAATCAAAATCGAGGACAGCACGCTGATCATCCAGGGTGAGAGAAAGATGGAAAAGGAGACCAAGGAAGAAAACTACCACCGGATCGAGCGGGCTTACGGTTCCTTTTACAGATCCTTCACTCTTCCCAACTACATCGACCAAGAAAAGATCCACGCCGAGCACGAGAACGGCGTCCTAAAAATCACCATGCCCAAGAAGCCCGAGCTCAAACCGCGGAAGGTCAGGATCCTCAAGCCCTCGACAGAAGAGAAGCCCAAGAAATAGACGGCTTCCCTGTTCATGCCGGAACCGACGCCGGAGGCCGCTCAGGCTTCCGGCTTTTTCTTTGCCCGCCCATCAGGCTTGGGCGACCGTCACCGCCCGGACTTCCTTGACCCCCGCTTTGTTGAGCGCTTTAACGCACTCACGGATGGTCGATCCGGTCGTATAGACGTCGTCTACGAGCAGAACAATCTTTCCTTCGAGCCCGGGAGTTTTCTTGACCTGGAATGCTCCTTTGAGGTTGTTCTCTCTCTCCTGTGCCCTTAGGGATGTCTGAGCCGCGGTCGGCCTGACCTTCGTCAAGCGCCCCGCCATCAAAGGGACATTCATTAGTTTGGCCAGCCTCTCGGCCAGAAGCCGGGCCTGGTTGAATCCCCGGCTTTTTTCTTTGGCGGGATAAAGAGGCACCGGAACGACTACCTCGACGCCCGACCAGAGGTCTTCCTCCCGGCCCAGGCTCCGGATGAGGAAGCCCGCCAGAACCCCGGAGAGCACCTCGAACCCGCGATATTTATAGAGCAGGATGAGGTCCTTGGCGACTCCATTGTACCTGGCCGCGGACCGATGCCGTGTGAACGGAGGCCGGCTTCCCAGGCAGTCCGCGCACAGGTGGGGCCCTCCGGCCCCGTCAAAAAAACGGCCGCAGCAGAGGCAAAACGGGGAATCTGTCCCTTTCAGTTTCTCGAGGCAATAGCGGCAGACGACTTTCTCCCCCGGCTTCTCGAGGAGAGCCTCACAGATTTGACAGGAGGAAGGGAAGAGGAGGAGCTCCCCGAGCTTTCCCCAGGAGGAAAGCCGCCGGGCCAGGAGCGACATCAAGCCTTTTCTTCTTCTTTTTTCTGCTGGCAATCAATGCAGTAGGGCGTCCAGGGCAGCGCGCCCAGACGCTTCATTCCGATAGGCTTGGCGCACATCTGGCAGATCCCGAACTCTTTGGTCTTGAGCCTGCGCAGGGCATCGTCGATCAGCGAGAGTTGCCTCCTCTCGGCGTTGGACAGGCTGAGCAGGAACTCTTTGGTGTAGGAGCTTTCGGCTTTGTCCACGACATCCTGAGCGATGTCGGTCTCAACTTCTTTGCTTTCGCGGTTCAACTGGCTCAGTTTCTTGACGATCTTCTCCTTCTGGTCGAGGAGCGTTTTCTGGTAAGCGTTTTTCTCTTTTTTAGTCAACATGTCCCCCTTTACTTGGCGTAGTGTTTACCCTTCAGGATGGTCAAAGCCCGGTAGATCTGTTCCAACAGGGCCACCCGGCACAGCTCATGAGAGAATGTCATCCGGGAAAGTGAGAGCTGGAGGCCGGCTCTCTCCAGGACGCCTGCCGCCAGGCCGGCGAACCCGCCGACGACAAACGCCGTCGGCCTTGACGACACAATCCGCTCCCCGATCAATCGCGCCAAATCCTCTGAGCTCATCTCTTTTCCTCGGTCTAAGAGGCAGATAATATAATCATCCCGGAGGTGTTTTTCAAGGTTTTTGGCTTCGATCTGCATAATTCTTTCGGCCTGCCTGTCATCCAAACCCTTGGCTTCCTTAGCCTCCACCAGCTCGCAGGGTTCCATCTGGCGAATCCTCGCCAGGTAAAACTCCTGCAGGGTCCTCCATTCCCGGCTTCTTGTCTTCCCGGGCCAGAGGATCCTGAGGCGCGTCGGAGACCGCTGTTTCATTTTTCCGGGTCCGGGGTCAGGCTCAAACGGCCTGCCCGACAAAAAATGGCCAATAATTAATAATGACTCGAAGGCGAAAAGTCAATATGAAATGTGATTTAATCAGTGCCCGGCATAGGAGAGCCGTGGAGCGTCCCCCCATAGTTTTTCGAGGGAGTAATACCCCCGGGCCTGCTTCGAAAAGACGTGGACGACGAAGCTCCCGTAGTCGATCAGGATCCATTCGGCCAGGTTTCTCCCCTCGACGCCGATCGGCATCAGCCGGCCCTTTTTAAGCTCCTGCTCTATGGATTCATAGATGGCCGTATTCTGGCGCGTGGAATTCCCGGTCACGATGACGAAGAAATCGGTGAAACTGGAGACGTCCCTCAGGTCGAGGACGATGATATCTTCCGCTTTTTTGTCCTGACTGGCCTTGACTGAGAGCTTGACTTCTTGAGGAAGATTCTTCTTGGTGAGCTTGGGGGGGTTCTTTTTCGCCATTTTACTCCTGATACAGGTTTTTCTTACGGATGTATTCCTCTACGGGATCCGGCACAAGCCCATGGATGGACCGGCCTGCCCTGACCCGGCGGCGGATGTCGGTCGAGGAGATGTCGAGGGCCCTGATGGAAACCAGGAATATCCGGAAGCGGGAGAGGAGGTCTTCTCCGACGGAACCGGCCCCGCGGCAGTCGCCCATCTTCCCCGCGTATTCCGGCGGAAGTGCCTCCCGGGCTCCGGCCAGGTCGAACCCCGGCCGGCTGATGACGATGAAGCGGCATTTCTCCAGCACTTCCCGGTACGACTTCCAGGTCTCGATCTCCAAGAAGGCATCGACTCCCAGGATGAAAAAGATCCAGGCGTCCGGATAGATGGCTTGGAGCTTGTTCAGTGTGATGACGGAGTAGGACTTGTCCCGGGCCTCGATCTCAAGCGGCGAGGCAACCATATGGGGGTGGGAGCGCAGGGCCAGCTCGACCATGGCGAAGCGGTCTTCGGGGGGGGCCATGTCCTCCGTTTGCTTGTGCGGCGGGATGTAGGACGGGATGAAGAGGACCTGGCTCAAGGCGAACCTCAGCCGGACCTCCTCGGCCGCCCGGAGATGTCCCTCATGGACCGGGTTGAACGTCCCTCCCAAAAGGCCGATCCTCTGTCTTTCTATCCCGTTACTCACCCGCTTCCTCGAGCCCAGAAAGAGTCTTAGCCATGGCGCCGACGAGCTCCTTCAGCCCCTTCTGCTTCAGCGCCGAGACGGCGAAGAACGGCAGCTTGCGGCGGGCGGCTAAGCGCTTCACAGCCTCCAGCCTCTTCTTGTCCTGGGTGAGGAGGTCGATCTTGTTAGCCACCAGGATCTGGGGCCGATTGATCAGATCGGGGCTGTAAGAATTGAGCTCTCCCATGACAACCCGGAAGTCCTTGACCGGGTCCCGGCCGCTGTAGGGCGAGACATCGATAATATGGACCAGCATTTTGGTCCGCTCGATGTGCTTCAGAAAACGGGTTCCCAGGCCATGCCCCAAGTGCGCCCCCTCGATGAGGCCCGGGATATCGGCCACGATGAAGCTCCTCTCAGTCCCCACATCGACGACGCCGAGATAGGGGATCAAGGTCGTGAAAGGATAGTCGGCGATAACCGGCCTGGCCGCCGAGATCTTGGAGATGAGGGTCGACTTGCCGACGTTGGGAAAACCGACGAGGCCGACATCGGCGATGAGCTTGAGCTCGAGGATGAGTTCCTTTTCTTCTCCCGGCATACCGGGCTGCCATTCGTAGGGCGTCTGGTGGGTAGGCGTAGCATAAGTCGCGTTTCCCCGGCCTCCTTTTCCGCCCTTGGCCGCCAGGTATTTTTGGCCGACGTGGAGGAAATCAAAAAGCGCCTCTCCCGTCGAAGTCTGCTTGACGACCGTGCCGACCGGGACGCTCAAGACGAGGTCTTCGCCTTTCTTTCCGGAACGGTTCGAGCCTTCGCCGTGAGCGCCTTTCCGGGCGGCGTTGATCGGATGAAAACGGAAGTAGGAGAGAGTGCTCAACCCGGCTTCAGCCTCCAGGAAAATGCTCCCCCCGTCCCCGCCGCGGCCACCGTCCGGTCCGCCTTTTGGGACTCCCCACTCCCGGCGGAAGCTGACGCATCCATTCCCCCCTTTTCCGGCCCGGAGCACGACTCTGACTTGATCGANNGGGAAAATGCGGAACCAATTATTCCTTCGCTGACGAAGGATGATCGGAGTTGTGTCCAACACCTCTATGCCGGCAGGACCGAAACGAATTTCCCCCTGCTTCCCTTGTCCTCGAAACGGACGACCCCTTCGACCCGGGCGAAGAGCGTATCGTCCTTGCCGCGGCTGACATTAAACCCGGGCTTGACGGGTGTGCCCCGTTGACGGACGAGGATCGACCCGGCCCGGACTTGCTGGCCGCTGAACCGCTTGACGCCCAGCCTCTTGCCGCTGCTGTCCCTCCCGTTTCTTGCGCTTCCACCTGATTTCTTGTGGGCCATACGGGTTCTCCTTTATTTGGCCTTCTTTTTCGGGGAGGGTTTGGCCGGCGCCTCCTTCTTGGGTTTGGCGGGCTTTTTCTCTTTCTCCGACTTGGCGGCCGCGGCCTTCTCCTTGGCCTTGGCTTCTTTTTTGGTCGGTTTTGGGGCCGCCGCCACCTCAACCTTCTCGGCCCTGATGGGAGCCACCTGGGGTTTGGACTCGGGCTCGACCGTCTCCTCCGGCGGCAGCAAAGCTGCATCAGAGACGATGTTCAGTATCTTGACCCGCGTCAGCTCCTGACGATGGCCCCGCGTCCGTCTGTACTGTTTGCGTCTTTTCTTCTTGAAGACGATGACCTTTTTGTCTTTGAAATCCTCGATGACCGCGGCTCTAACCACGGCTTTTTCAATAATCGGGGTCCCGATCAGGGTTTCCTTATCATCGCCGATGAGAAGCACTTGGTCAAACAGGGCCGTCTTTCCCGCCCCGGCCGGGAGCCTCTCCACCTTGAGGACATCACCCACTTGGACCTTGTATTGCTTTCCGCCTGTCTTGATGATCGCGAACATGGGTTTTCCTTAAAGACAATAATTCGGCCATAAATTTAACATACAGCGTCATTTCTGTCAAATTGAGCGCCGGCAGGCTACCGCCGGCCTCTACCGGAGACACTAACCGGCATCCCCCTTGATTGCTCAAGGGGGAGAGGGGGATTAATGTTATACAAAATAGAGTCTTGAAGAGTGTCTCCGGAACTTATCCCGAAACGCCAACCTCTTTTAGGCCTCCTTTCCTTGACATCCGGCCCTCTTTCCCCTACTTAATAAGGACGAAACAGGACGGGCGGTTAGCTCAGCGGCAGAGCATCGGTCTTACAAGCCGGGGGTCACTGGTTCGAACCCAGTACCGCCCATTGACCTTTTCCCCTAAATGCCGACATTTTTCGGGGTCCCGTCAGATATCATATTTTGACTCTATTCCCATAATTCATTAATCTAGACCCATCTCTCGAGAGGAGCAAAGGGCCGTGAAATGCTCTAAGTGCCAATCCGATAATACTGATACCGCGCGTTTCTGCAGCAACTGTGCCACTCCCCTAACCGGCCCCCAGGAGACCGTCATTTCAAAGACGATAACCATCCTGCAGACTTCCTCTTCCATATCAGAGGGAGGGACCGTGGCCGGAAAATACAGGATTATCGAGCCCATCGGAAAGGGAGGAATGGGAGTTGTCTATAGGGCCGAGGATATAAAGCTTGAGCGTACTGTAGCGCTTAAATTTCTACCTGCCGAGCTGACCGAGGATCCCGAGGCCCGGGAGCGCTTTGTCCGTGAGGCAAAGGCGGCTGCCGCTCTTTCTCATCCTCACATCTGCACCATTCATGAAATCGGTGAAGAAGA
>DQHV01000196.1:0-590 GCA_003524335.1 Candidatus Aminicenantota bacterium
TTGGCCAGCCGGTTTGGTGCGATAGGAAAAACTCCGTCGTTCTTGAGCAGCGTTAGAGATTTGTCCGCCACTTCCTGGACGAGGGCCAGGTGTTCCGGTGTTCCGACGAATTCGGCCACCCGGGATTCGTCGACGAACCTATTCTTGTGAAGTCCCAGGCGGGCTTTCAGGGTGAGGAGCTTGAGCACCGCCTCATCGACCCGGCGTTCGCTCAACCGGCTTGACTTCACAGCCTCGGCCAACGCCTTGATCGCCGCCGCCGGGTCCCTGGGTTTGAGGATGATATCGTGGCCGGCTTCAAAGGCCTTAACCGCCACCTCCTCTGTCCCGAAGCGCTGGACGACGTTGTCATACCAGAGGTCGTCCGAGGTCAGGATCCCCTTGAAGCCGAGTTTGTCGCGAAGCCATCCCGTGGCCAGCTTCTTCTCTACGCTCGCCGGGAGCTCCGACCCCTCGGTGACCGAGGGCACGGCGATGTGTTCGCTCATGACAAAATCGACTCCGGCATCGATGGCGTGTTTAAAGGCCTTGAACTCTTGGGCTTCGACGGCCGCGGCCGGTTTATTGATCCAGCTCCAGCCGGGGTTTCC
>DQHV01000196.1:695-10153 GCA_003524335.1 Candidatus Aminicenantota bacterium
GGCGACATCGCGAGGCGTCCCACCGTAGAAGACAAACATGCCCAAACCGTAATCGCGGGCCAGCCGGATCCACTGCTTTAGCCTCGGGTCGCCCTCGGCGATGTAACCTCCGGTGAGGTCGGAACAGATAATCTGACCGATCTTCTTTTCCAGGTTCAGGCCGGCCAGGGTTTTCTTGGCCCAGGCTGCTGCCTCATCGGGTGCAATCTGATTGGGAAGCGTAACCACGGCACCCAGAGCCAAAAGGAGCAGCGTACAGGCAGCAACTTCGAGGGTACGGATTTTCATCGGATCCTCCATTCCTTGCCGGATCCCCGGCATCCTCGTGAGAGCCGGGAGATCATTTCTTATTCGTCCGAGGGACGTAGCTGGTGACCCGTAGATGTGCGCATCAGGCCCGGTGGGAGCATAGCACAATCGACCCGAATGGGCGATATCCCCTTGTGCCGAGCGTTCCAACCATCCCGCTTTCGAGTTGACACTCGGTCTTCTGGCCGCTAGAATGGGGCCATGACCGAGAAGAAGCAGTTCCGGGCGGCGCTCCCCGTCGACCACTGCCTGCAGACTATACTTTTCGTCAACCATTTTTCCGGCCTGTAATCGGCCGTCCGCACCCCGCTCTTCCCGCATCTTATTCCCTATTCAAAAAAAGGAGGAAATCATGAAAATCACCATATTAGGAGCCGGCCTGGTCGGAGGACCGATGGCCAGAGACCTGGCCGCCGATAAAGGGACGAGTGTGACGGCTGTGGACGTCTCGTCCCAAGCCCTTGACAAGCTCAAGAGATTCCGCCGGATCAAAACGATCCGGGAAGATCTGGCTGATCCCAGGAACGTCAAAAAAATCATCCGGGATGCGGACCTGGTCATCAGCGCCGTCCCCGGATTCATGGGGTTCAAGACACTCCAGGCTGTTCTTGAATCGGGCAAGACTGCCGTCGATATCGCCTTCTTCCCCGAGGACCCGTTTGCGCTCGACAAGCTAGCAAAGGCCAAAGGTCTGGTGGCCGTCGTTGACTGCGGTGTCGCCCCGGGCATGAGCAGCATCCTGGCTGCCCACGCGGTCAAGAAGCTCGATGAGGCAAAAAGCATCAAGATTTATGTCGGCGGCCTGCCCGAGATCCGCGAATATCCCTACGAGTATAAGGCCGTTTTTTCCCCCCACGATGTCATCGAAGAGTATGTCCGGCCGGCCCGCTACATCGAGAGCGGCAAGATGGTCACCCGGCCGGCCCTCTCCGACCCCGAGTTCCTGACTTTTCCCGGCATCGGGACACTCGAGGCCTTCAACACTGACGGCCTGCGGACCATGGCCGAGACTCTAAATGTACCCAACATGAAGGAGAAGACCCTCCGTTACCCCGGCCACATCGAGAAGATGGCCGTCCTCAGGGAGACGGGGTTCTTCGACACCCAGGAGGTCGTGGTCAAGGGGACCCGGATCCGGCCCCTCGATTTCACGGCTGAAATCCTCTTCCCCAAGTGGAAGCTCCAGGAGGGTGAGGCCGACATTACCGTCATGAAGATCATCGTCGAGGGGACGAAAGACAGGAATTCCCTGCGCATCTCCTATGATCTCTTTGACCGCTACGATGAGCGCACGGGAGTCCACTCCATGGCCCGGACGACGGGCTACACGGCCACGACCGCAGCCCGGATGATCGCCCAGGGGCTGTACAGACGGAAAGGAATCTCGGCGCCGGAGCACATCGGCGCAGATGCCCGTTGCGTCAAGTTCATGCTCAGCGGTCTGGCCGATCGCGGAGTCGTCTACAGGGAGACGGTGGAGCGGGTCGAGCCGAAATAATCGCAAGAGGCTTCGATGTGTGCTGGAATCTATTTATGTTTTGTCTTTATGGCAAGAATATGAACACTGACTCCAGCCCCTATTAAAAGAAGTGTCATTCTCCAAAAATTATTGTCAATGATGAAGATAACAGAATACGCGATTGTCATCAGAAATAGAGACAGAGCAAAAAATTTCAGCTTTAGAGAAATGCCTTTCCCTCCCATATAATCCTTTAGATGACGCCCGAAATACCGGTTACTCATCAGCCAATCATAAAGCCTCTTTGAACTCCGGGCATAACAGGCAGCAGACAACAAAAGGAATGGCGTCGTCGGCAAGAGGGGAACGAAAATCCCAATCACACCAACCCCTAAAAAGAACGTTCCAAACACGATCAGAATTTTCTTCCCTAGTTTCCTCATAATCCTATTTTTTGGGCTTATAACACAATTTAGAATAATGACTCAATACAGCTCTATCCTCTCCTGAAAAAGGAGGAGAGAACCCGGGGGAGATGTCTCCTCGACTGAATATCTAATATTCAGAAGAGGAACCAGGACCCCTGAATGTCAAGATTCGTAAGCCCGGCTTCCTTTGCCGCTTTGACGGCTTCATCATATTCCATACGTGTGATCTTCCGGGAAAGCTCAGGATATTGAAAGGCTTTGTACATCGGTCTGTACTGGGACATGATATTGAGATAGGTATCCTTGGGAAGGTTTCGAGCTATCCACTCAATGACCCCCTTGGCTCCGCTGACTCCGCTCGGCATTACGAGATGGCGGATCATTAAGCCTCTATACATAAGCCCATCTCCAGCGGATTTGGCCACTCCTACCTGGCGATGCATTTCCAGGAGGGCTGCCTGAGTGATTTCGGGATAGGTATCGGCTCCTGAAGAGTACTTCTGCGCCATTTTTCCATCTGAATACTTGAAGTCGGGGAGGTAAATATCAACTATCCCATCGAGGATCTTGAGAATCTCGGGACGCTCCCAGCCGCAGGTATTGTACACGAGGGGAAGTCTCAGGCCCTTCTGCACAGCCATATCCACGGCCAGGACAATATGAGCGGAGTAATGGGTGGGAGTCACGAGGTTGATGTTATGGCAGCCTCTTTTTTGGAGTTCGAGCATCATCCGCGCCAAGTCCTCAATTTTCCTGGGCTCCCCCTGACCCTCCTGGCTGATTTCCCAGTTGATGCAAAAAACGCATCTCAATCCACAATTGGTGAAGAAAATTGTCCCTGATCCTCCTTTGCCGACCAGGGATTTTTCCTCGCCAAAATGCGGATGATAGGAAGAGATTTCGAGCTGGGAGGAAGCCTGACAGAATCCCTTTTCGCCTTTTAGCCGGTTGGCCCCGCATCCTCTGGGACACAGCCGGCAGCTTTTCATCACGTTCCAGAGCTCCTCACCCCTCTTCCTGAGTTCTCCGCTCTTGTGCAATTCAAGGTAGGAAGGTTTGAATCCCTGGTCAACCTTGGCCACTCTCTTCACTAAGGACGGCTTTAGAGTTCTCCTCTCCCTGAATCCAGCATAAAGAGAGCCTAGAGCGGAGCTCATTCCGCAGACCGCCAGGGAGAATAGGTTGCTGAGAAAAGCTCGCCTTGTCCTTTTTTCCATCCGGATTTCTCTTTCGCCCAAGACCTTTACTCTAGCCCCGCCGTCTCAAAACCTGATATCAAATATTCCCACTGCAGTCGATTATTTTTATACCATATTTTCCATGGAAAATGAACCCGACCTCTCAACAAGCGTAATGGCCACGTGTTGGTGATGGCTTTCCATTCTGATTTCCTTGTGAGGGAAGGGAAATATGACCTTTAGTTTTCCCTGGAAGCGATAACCTAGTACTGACCGTATTTTTCCGCGGATTCAATGATGGCCCTGACATTTTCTCTTTTCGCGTCCCAGGGGGTTTCGCATTCGGTGCTGAGCACGAAGCCCCCGCCTTCGGCGCAATCGTCAATCAATTTCCGGCAGCACTTTTCCACTTCCTCCGGCGTGCCATAAACCAGCAGGGACGAAGGGACGTTGCCCAGGATGCAGACGCGGTCGCCGAGGATTTCCTTGGCCTTTTTCATGTTTGTTTTCTCGAGGTCCAGGAGAACCCTTCCCCTGGGCAGCCCGTCTGTAATGTGTTTCATCGTATCCAAATAGGGTGTTAAATCATTGTCCCAATGACATCTGACCCTGAATCCCCGCCTAACGAAGAGATCTATCGATTTTTTGGCGTATGGCCAGAAAAACTCGTCAAAAATGCGGGGAGACATGCCCGGCGGGCCTCCGTTCACAAAGAAAATGATTTCCGCTCCGGGCACCTCCCCGGCTCCCATGATCATGGCCTGCTTCATGGCCCTCATGGCTTCGTACTCGACGAGCACGTCACTTATGGCCTTTATTTTTTCCGGCCGTTCAAAAATATCCTCGGTTAGTTGGTTTATTCCGCGGTAATACTGGAGCAAATCCAGTGGATGGCAGGCGCGTCCTCCCATGAGGAGAGGGACATCATTGTCTTCGACGAACTTCCGCCAGGCCTTGGCATAAATCCTGGGGTATTCGAATTCGTAGTAAACAAAATCATCCATGCTCCGTCGGAAAACGTCTTGACAGATTTTCTTATTGTAGAGGATCGTCGCGAACCCTCTCTCCAGGACGTCGTCGTAGTCCTCGAGGAGAGTTTTCTCATAGAAACTGGGTATATTCCCTTTGGGCGGGAAATCATCCCAGATCCTCCAATCCAGCGTCGCCTGATCCCAGCCCGATTTTCCCAAGAGCGAAAGGTGATCGAGAGTCGTAATGTTCGGGTCCACCTCATCGCCGCAGATATCCAGACAGTTGACCGTGGCCCGGACGAGCTTTTCTGGCTCCAAAAACATCTCTTTTATCGAAAGGCCGTCAAGATAGGGAATGATGTAACAATTAATGGGCGCCACCGGGACCCGATCCGCTTCCTGAAGATTCCAGGCAGTGAGGAGTCGTTCATACCGGCTCATCGCTTCTTTCATAGCTCTCTCCTTTAGCCCCTTTTCCTGGTCCATTTATTAATCATCCGGACCCCTTCGTTGGCATTCGAGGTCGTGAAGTCGGCTCCGATCCGGGAGGGGTCAACTTCTCCGACCACTCCCCCTCCGACGATGATCTTGACATCTCCCCTGAGGCCGGCGTCCGCGATGGCTTGAACCGTTTTTCCCATGACGGGGATTGACGTGGTCAGAAGCCCCGACATCCCGACGACCTGGGGATTATGCTCCTTGATCTTTTCTACGAAAATCTTTTCCGGGACATCGACGCCGAGGTCGACAACCTCAAAACCTTCGCATTCGAGCAAACTGGCCACGATTCCCTTGCCGAGATCATGGACATCCCCCGAAACGGTCCCGATCAGGACTTTCCCTTTTGCTTCTTCTCCCTGGCCTTTTTCTTTTATCTTGGGGGTTATGAGAGTGGCCGCTTCCTTGAAGATTTGCGCGGCACGCATCAATTCCATGAGAAAGAGATTTCCTTTTTCGAATTCTTCTCCCACCTTTTGGAGACCCTCCCGGGCTTCTTCGATCAGGTCCAGGGGGTTCCGGCCCGAGTCCAGCTCCGCTTTGACGACCTGGAGGAAGTTCTTTTTGTCTAAAACGGATAAGGCCGCGCTCAACTTTCCCAAGGTCCTTCTCCCTTCTTCCACAGCAGTTTGACAAGGACAAAACTCCACGGCGCGTGAGCGAGCATTTTTTCGGCGTGTTTTCCGAACAGCCACTTCGCCTGAACCCTGGCGATTTCTTCCTCTGTCGGAGGCTTTAGCCCCTTTTTGGTCTCCTCCAGGATACGTTTCACCGCGTCTTTCATGGTTAAAAGCCTCCTTTATGTCTCTTTCTCCAAGCCCTGATGTTGGCAAGAAGTGACGCCGTGAGGGCGCCGATGAGCAAGATCAGCGTAATTATATCCACGGTCTTCTGTTTAACGTCCCAGCCAGTGAAAGAGTCGACCAGGAATTTCGTATAGGAACTGGGCATATCGCGGATGCCCAATTTGGCTCTCACCTGCCAATGCCAATCCGTGCTCGGGCAATAACCATATCCATACCAGATGCCGAGGACAAACCAAGAAAAGGCCGTCAGGAGAATGATCGCGAGATTGAACAGCCTCGTTTTCTTCCAAGCCCAGCCGAGGAGAATGAGGATGATTAAGGTGGAATGGAAAATAAAAAAGAACTTGTCCAGAAAAGCATACATGGAACACGCGAGACCTTATTTTTTATCGAGAGACCATTTTTGTCAACCGGGTGAATAAGGTCATGGCCCGGAGCTATGGCCGCTACGCCAATGCCTGAATGACCGCTACGATTATGGCACGCCAGGCCCCCACCTCAGTCAGCCGGGGGTACGACTTGATCTCGACCGCCAGCCCTGGTCGTCGGTGAGATGCCAGTGGAAAGTATTCATCTTGTGCATGGCCAGGAAGTCGATGAGCTCGAGGACATACTCCTTGGGAAGGAAATGCCGCGAGACATCGAGCCTGAAACCCCGCCAGCGGAAGCGGGGTGAATCCCGGATGACAAGGCAGGGAAGCGCCGACGGGCCTTCAATTCTTCGACGATGGCCGCATATTGCGGTGTGGCCCGAAGAGAGTCGAGGTCCTTGTCGCTCTCCAGGAGCCCGAGGTCATCGAACCCTTTTTCCACAGCCAGCCGGAGTGACTTCAGGGCGTCCTTCTCCTTGCCCCAGATAGCAAAAGCACAGGCCAGATTGAAGTATTCGCCCGGATTCATCGGATGCCCGGCCGACGCTTTGGCCGCCAGCTCGAAGCACAGGGCCGCCAGCCGGTAATCGCCTCCATCCCGCGCCTTGAAGCCTTGCCGGTCGGCCAAGACGGCGACCTGGGACAGGACCCGCTTGGCCGCCTCGCTCTGGAAGAGGCTCTTCGTCTGGATCGAAGCAGCGACCCAGGAATCGATCTCCAGCGCTTTAGCGATGTCCTTCGCCCGAAGTGGCGACTGCCCGGAGACGGGCTCTTCGATCACCGCGAATACATGCTGAACCCGCGGTTGAAAGGCCAGTTCTTTTTCCTCGGCCGCCCGCTTGTCCTTCTCGAGCTCCCGGAATTTCGCGGAGCTCTTCACGGCGAGGGCTTTTTCTTCGACCTTCGCTACATCGACCAGGTCTTTGAAATCTGAAGCCAGGCTTTCGTATTCGTGGACGCTGCTGACAAGCCGGCCCGAACTCTCCAAGTCTGCGGCATTTTTCATCCTTTTCTGATAGGCGGCCTCGATTAACCGGCCGTCCTTATTTCTTAGCCCGGACTTCATGGCCATGAGCTCCATCCATTCGACGGACTCGCCCATCAACTCCTCGGGCGGCCACTGGTGCCAGCCGTCGAAATAGACGATGCGGTGAGTCACCTGGACCTTGTCGAACGGCTCGTCCAGCCGGGCCATATCCAGATACCGGAAATCCCAGTTCCCGATGATGCCGAAATAGGACGAGGGTTTCACCCATCCGGGCTCGTGACGCTGAGGAAGTCCCGCCCCGCAAGAGATGATCCCGGCCACTTGGGTTTCGACAAAATAAGGGAAGATTGCGGCCACCTCGGCCCCGCCCGATAAGCCCGCTGTATAGATGCGTCCGGTATCGATCGAAAAACGCTCCCGGATGTCCGCCCAAACGGCCTTGGCGGCCTTCTGGGACGGCTCCAATGGACCGTTCTTCGAATCAAGGGAGCCTGCCAAGATGTAACCGAAGGTTTCGGCGGCGGCCCGAAACTTCTCGACCGGCCGGCGTCCCTGAGCCCTGGGGTCGAAGCAGATGATCACCGGCCATTCTCTTTCGCCGGAATATGTGGATGGAAGAAACAGGGCGTAGCTGAATTGATTGTTCTTGACGCATACCACCTTGTCGATTATTCGGCCTTTCTCAAGCTCTTGACTTTGACGCTCGGACGACGCAGCCGGGAAAAGACTCAAGAAAAGCAAGGCTACGAATATGGATGACCCGGAACATATGCCCATTTTTCTATCTCAGTCGTTCGATGAAATTCAAAAAACGTGCCAGCCTAAGTATTCGATTCTTCCGCCCTCGGTCCAGGCACGGCGATGAGCTATCCATTATCGGCGATGCCGGCATGGTTGTAAACAGTCTTTGCGTTGGTGCCGGTCCAAATTGACTTTTCCATTCTCGATCAATATTCTTGGACGGGCGTTTTGCTTTCTCGCCGGCTCAAATCCAAGCCATGCAGCCGGGCTGTGATCCCGTTTCGATGGAGGCAACATGAAGAAATTTCAGCTCCTTCTTTCAGCCGTATTGGTGATCGTCCTCTGTGCCGGTTTTACGCCCGTCCCGGCGTCGGTTCCCGAAGGCCAAGCGAAGCCCGCCGCCCCTGATATCCAGGCCCTGGACAGCTTCATAGCCGGTGAACTCAAAGCTAAAGGCCTCGTCGGCCTTTCGGTTGCACTCATGATCGACGGCAAGGTCGTCCTCGCCAAGGGCTATGGCCGGAGCGCCCTGGACGGCGGCGCGACCGTGACCCCGGAGACACCGTTCGCTATCGGCTCGATCACCAAACAGTTCACCTGCGCCTGCATCCTGAAGCTGGCCGAAGCCGGTAAGCTTTCCGTCAACGACAAGGTGGCCAAATACTATCCCGGCCTTACCCGCGCCGGCGACATCACACTCCTCGACTTGATGAACCACGTGTCGGGATACCCGGATTATTATCCGCTCGATTTCGTCGACCGCCGGATGCTTAAAGAGATCGCGCCGGACGAGCTCATCCGTGAGTACGCCGGCAGAAAGCTGGATTTCGAGCCGGGAACCCAGTACTCCTACAGCAACACGGGTTTCGTCCTCCTCGGCCGCATCGTCGAGAAGGTCGGCGGCCAGCCCTTCGGGAAATTCTTGGCCGAGCAGATCCTCAAGCCGTTGGGACTGAAACACACCCTCTATGAGCCGGACCCGAATCAGGCGGGGATTGCCCGGGGATACACGACGTTTGCCCTCAGCGGGCCGGAGGCCGCAACTAACGAGGCCCGGGGATGGATCGGCAGCGCGGGCGCAATCTACTCCACCGCCTCGGACCTGGCCGCCTGGGACCTCGCGCTGGTGACGGGCAAGGCGCTCAACCCCTCCTCGTATGCCCTGATGACGGCTCCGCGTCAGCTCACCGACGGCCGGATCAGCTTCTATGGCTGCGGGCTGAGCATTTCATTCAGGCCCGACCGGAAAATCCTGGCCCACAACGGGGCCGTGGCCGGGTTTTACGCCCTGAACTCCTGCGTCCCCAGCACCAAGTCGGCGGTCGTCGTCCTCTCCAATTTCGACAGCTACGACGCCGTAAACGCGATCTACTCCAAGTTCATGGCGGCCGTCCTTACGACCACTACTCCCTATATTCCGACTATCTCCGGTCCGACGGCTGCGGAGGCGCATAAGCTAATGCTAAAGTCCTTCGAGGAAGGGAAGGTTGACCGTTCACTGCTCGGAGATGAGTTCAGCTGGTACCTCACCGATGAAATGCTCCGGGCCGCTTCCTTGAGGCTCAAACCCTATAGAGAGCCTGCGAAGGTCGACGTCCTATCCACCTCCGAGCGCGGCGGGATGGAGGTTTCGCGGACGCGTTTTACCTTTGCCAACGGCAACCTGACTGGCCAAATGTACCGCTCACCGGACGGCAAGATCCAGCAGT
>DQHV01000285.1 GCA_003524335.1 Candidatus Aminicenantota bacterium
AGGACGCGGACAGGGACTTCAACCGCGGTGACCGTCACTTCCTCCTGAGGTATTTCTTGAACGAGCAGCCGCTCTGCGCCGGCGGCGATGAAAATGATGATCCCGAGGGCCACCGAGAAAAAGCGGGGACCACGGCCTTTTAGATTGGTTAGAGAAATCATCATGGTAGCGTCGCTTCTCTGCGGCCTCCCCCATGAAAAAGCATACTCCTCGAGCCCACGGCTGTCAAAATGAATCTGTCCTCATGTCTGTTTTCCTAGGGCCGGGGAAACATGTGTTGTGTCGCTCCAGAAGATATGGTAGGTATTGTATCTCCTGCGAGCACCCGATGATCCGAGTCGGCATCGACACCGGCGGGACTTTCACCGACTTCGTCTTCCTGGGCCCGTCCCGCATGTGGATCCACAAGGTCCTTTCCAGCCCTCATGATCCAGCTCAGGCCATCGTCCGCGGCCTCGAGGAAGGAGGCGTCTCGGGAGGCGGATTCGAAGTCATCCATGGCTCGACGGTTGCCACCAACGCCCTCCTCGAGCGCAAGGGAGCCAGGCTCGCTTTCTTGACCACGGCCGGGTTCGAGGACTTGCTCGAAATCGGCCGGCAGACACGGCGCGAGCTCTACAACATCATGGTCGAAAAGCGCCTGCCCCTGCTCCCGCGCCGCCTTTGCTTCGGTGTCCGCGAGAGAACGCTGGCCGGCGGCCGGCTCGAAAAGCCGGCCGACNNGCAGGCGTGGAAGCGGTGGCGGTTTGCTTTCTCCATTCCTATGCCAACCCGGCCAACGAAAAGCGGGTCTGCCGAAAACTTGAAGAAAAGGGCTTGGCGTTTTCGGCCTCCCATCGAGTGCTCCGGGAATACCGGGAGTACGAGCGGGCCAGCACGACTGCCGTCAATGCCTACGTCGCACCCCTTATGGCGAGCTACCTCGGACGCCTGGAAAAAACGCTCAGACCGAACCCGGTGCGGATCATGCAGTCGAACGGCGGGTTCGTCTCGGCCCGAAGCGCCAAGGATAATCCGGTGTGCACCATCCTGTCCGGCCCGGCGGGGGGGGCGGTCGGAGCCAAAGAGGTGGCTGCGGCCGCCGGCTTCCCTAAAATAATCTCCTTCGATATGGGTGGGACATCCACGGACGTTTCTCTGTGCGCCGGCGACATATCCCTGTCGACAGAATCCACGATCAGCGACCTTCATCTGCGCCTGCCCATCATCGATATCCACACGGTGGGTTCGGGCGGCGGGTCGATCGCTTACCTGGACTCGGGTGGCGCGCTTCGAGTCGGCCCTCAGAGCGCCGGAGCCGATCCCGGGCCGGCTTGTTATGGAAAGGGAGGTGGGGTAACGGTGACCGATGCCAACCTCCTCTTGGGACGGCTCGATCCCGAGCGATTTCTCGGCGGGACGATGAAGCTCTATCCCGAGCGTTCGCGCCGGGCTCTCGGACGCTTTGCCTCCCGGCTCAAACTCGATGCCTTCGACTTGGCCGAGGGGGTCGTCCGGGTGGCCGATGCGACCATGGAGCGGGCGGTCCGGGTGATCTCGGTCGAACGCGGGTTCGACGCCCGGGATTTCGCTCTTTTGTCCTTCGGCGGCGCCGGCGGAATGCATGCCTGTAGCCTCGCCCAGAAGCTCCGCATCCCAACGGTCATCGTCCCCAAGAACGCCGGGGTCCTCTCCGCGCTGGGAATGCTCCTCTCCGATACGATCAAGGACTACTCATTGTCCGTCCTCAGGGCGGGCGATAAAGTCTCCGTCTCTGAGCTCGACCGGCTCATCCGGCCGCTCCTCAAGGACGCCAGCCAGGACCTGAGCAAGGAAGGATTTGCCAAGCCAAAAATGAGGCTGCTCCGCTTCCTGGATGTCCGCTATATCGGCCAGTCCTACGAGCTCACCGTGCCGTTTTCGGCCGCCTTTCGTCGCGACTTCCACCGGCTTCATCTCCGGCGGTACGGCTATGCCGACGAGGAACGGCCGGTCGAGGTCGTGAACCTGCGAGTGAAAGCTGTGGGTGTCACGGAGAAGCCGCGCCTGGCTGAGGTCGAGCCCAAGGGCAAAGACCCGGGAGCGGCACGGATCGACCGCCGGGCCATGCTCTTCGAAGGCAGGAGCTATCGGGCGGATGTTTATGCCAGAGAAAAATTGGGCTCCGGGAATACCATCCTTGGCCCCGCCCTGATCCTCGACTATGAGTCCACGGCGGTCGTGCCGCCCTATTTTGTCGGCCGGGTTGACCGGTTTGGCAACTTGATACTTAAACAACGGAAATGAAGAAAATTGATCCGGTCGAGCTCGAGATCTTTAAAAGTATCTTTGTCTCCATCGCCGAGGAGATGGGCGTCACCCTCTGCCGGTCCTCATTCTCCCCCAACATCAAGGAGAGAAAAGATTTTTCCTGCGCCGTGTTCGACGGGAGCGGCCGGACCGTGGCCCAGGGGGATCACCTTCCCGTCCATCTGGGGGCCATGCCGCTATCGGTCCAGAGCGCTATCGATAACGTCGACCTCGAGCCCGGCGATACCGTCGTCCTCAACGACCCCTTCCGCGGCGGCACCCACCTTCCTGATATCACGTTGGTTTCGCCCGTCTACGTGAAGGGGCGCGGCCGTCCCGCCTTTTTCGTCGCCAACCGGGCTCACCATTCCGATGTCGGAGGCATCGCGCCCGGTTCTATGGCCCTGGCGACGGAGATCTTCCAGGAGGGTCTGATCATTCCGCCGGTGAAGCTCGTCCGGCGCGGCCGGATCGACCGGGATGTGCTGGACCTCGTTCTTGCGAACGTCCGGACGCCGGAAGAACGGGAGGGCGACCTGACCGCTCAACTGGCCGCCAACCGGATCGGGGAGAGACGGCTCGTCGAGATCACCCGCAAATACGGGTTTTCGAAGACCTCGGCCTACATGCGGCATCTCCAGGACTATTCCGAGCAGATCATGCGGCAGGCCATCCGTGATATCCCCGACGGAGATTATCGTTTCGCCGATCGGCTGGATGATGATGGGGCGGGCCGGAAGACGGTCCGGATCCGGGTGACGGTCCGAGTCCGAGGGAGTTCGGCCGAAGTCGACTTCGGCGGTTCCGACCTCCAGGTTGAGGGGAGCGTGAACGCGAATTTCGCTATCACGCTTTCGGCTACGATGTACGTTTTCCGCTGCATCATCCGCGGCGACGTTCCTTATAACTCCGGGTTGTTGAGGCCGATCCGGCTGCTCGCGCCGGAGGGAAGTGTGGTCAACGCCCGTCCGCCGGCTGCCGTAGCGGGAGGGAACGTCGAGACCTCGCAGCGGATCACCGACGTCCTACTGGGGGCGCTGGCCAAGGCAATTCCGGGCAGGGTGCCGGCCGCGTCAAGGTNNGTGGAACGATGAACAACATTACCTTCGGCGGGACTCATCCGGCGACCGGGAGGAATTTCGCCTATTACGAGACGATCGGAGGCGGCATGGGCGCGAGCCCCGAAAGGGATGGACTCAGCGGTGTTCACACCCATATGACCAACACCCGCAACACACCGATCGAAACTCTCGAGCACTATCTGCCGGTCCGGGTCAGGCGCTACTCGTTGCGCCGGGATTCAGGGGGAAAGGGGAGGTTCAGGGGCGGAGACGGAATCGTACGGGAGTTCGAGTTCCTGGCGCCGGCGCAAGTGAACATCCTTTCGGAGCGGCGGAGGTTCCCGCCCTACGGCCTGGCCGGAGGGGCGCCGGGGAAAATGGGGAAGAATATCCTGGTCCGAAACGGCCGGAAGATGGACTTGGGAGGGAAGGTGTCGTTCCGGGTGAAGGCCGGTGACAAGGTCATCGTGGAGACGCCGGGTGGCGGCGGCTATGGGAAGGCTCGGGNNCGGATGAGCGCTTTCATCTGTGCTTATGCCGCAAAAAACTAATATATGTGAAATCCAGGGCGAACGCAAAGAGCTCGGGAGAGTCCCTTCGAAAGACGCGGATTTTTTCCAGCGAAAAAAATCCGCTCCCTGTCCTCGCTCCGCTCTCCTCTCGGCAAGCCGAGAGGAACCGTGCCCGCTGGGCTGCGGAGGGCTTTCGAAGGGACTCCCCCTCGCCTTATCAATAAGAAATAAAAAAATGACATGGTATAGGGAGATAACTCTTCAGCAGCGGATGGCGCTCGTTTCCGCATCCCTCGGCTGGATGCTCGACAGCATGGACATAATGCTCTATGCCATGGTCCTGGCGCACTTGATAAGGGATCTCGGGATGTCCATGGCAACGGCCGGGCTGATGGGCTCCCTGACGCTTTTTTCCTCGGCGGCAGGGGGCGTTATCTTTGGCCTGATCGCCGACCGCTTCGGCCGAGTCAAGGCCTTGATGGGTAGCATCCTGATCTATTCTGTTTTCACGGGCGCCTGCGGGCTCTCTCAAAACATCATGCAGCTGGCGGTTTTCCGGGTGCTGCTGGGTTTGGGCATGGGTGGAGAGTGGGCTACGGGCGCGGCCTTGGTCGCCGAAACCTGGCCGTCCGAGCACCGGGGGAAAGCCCTGGGAATCATGCAGAGCTCCTGGGCCGTCGGTTATGCGCTGGCAGCGGCCATCACCGCCCTGGTCCTGCCGAGGTGGGGTTGGCGGGGCGTCTTTTTCGTCGGCGTCCTGCCGGCCCTCCTGACGTTCTGGATCCGGCGTCATGTCGCTGAGCCCGAGATCTGGATAAAGAGCGTGGAGGCGAAGAAGCATCTCGTCTCTCGGGCTGGTCTGAGCGAGATCTTCCGCCGGCCTTTCTTGAAGAGCACGCTGGTCACGACGCTGATGAACGCTGGGACGATGTTTGCCTGGTGGGGGCTCTTCACCTGGATCCCCGCCTACCTTGGGCTGCCCGCGGAGCAGGGAGGGATGGGGCTGAGTGTCGTCAAGACGTCCACCTGGATCATCGTCATGCAGGCCGGGATGTGGTTGGGCTATGTGAGCTTCGGGTTTATCTGCGACCGCGTCGGAAGGAAGAAGACGTATATCATCTACCTCTTCGCGGCGGCGGCGCTGGTCATCGTCTACAGCAGCGTCCGGCAGAACGCCGCCCTGCTGCTGCTGGGGCCTTTGGTCGCCTTTTTCGGGACCGGTTACTTCTCCGGTTTCGGGACGATCACGGCCGAGATTTTCCCGACCCGAATCCGGGCCTCGGCTCAGGGGTTCACCTACAACATCGGCCGCGGCCTGAGCGCTTTGGCGCCGTTCACAATCGGGGCTTTGGCCAAAGGACACGGGCTGGCCCTGGCTTTCTATCTTACGGCCGGTTTCTTCCTCTTCTCCGCGTTCACCGCCTTCGCCCTCCCCGAGACCAAGGGCAAATCCCTTGATTGAAACGGGGACACCATATCAATTTCCCAATTCTATCCAATTTCTGATGCGCAATTCGGAAATTGATATGGTGTCCCCAATTCTTTTGTGATATAAGCACAGCCAATGAGCGGCAAGGCGAAGGTCATTCTCCGCCGGGCGGACACATACGATCCGACGCTCGTCGCCCGGATCATCCGTGACGGCCTTGACGAATTCGGGCTGGCGCCTCGAATCCAGGGAAAAATCACCATCAAGCCCAACGTGGTCATGGCCCACCACAAGGTCACGCCATCGGCCTACACCCGTCCCGAGTTCCTCGACGGCCTGCTCACCGCGCTGGAGGAAAAGGCCCAGGGCGAGCCGGAGATCAGCGTAGCCGAAAAATGCGGCGCCGCGATCCCCACCTCCCGCATGTTCCGGCGGGCCGGATATTATCGGCTCCGCAAAAAGCATCGCTTCAAGCTCCGGCCGATCGAAGAGGCCCGCAAAAAAACCGTCCCGCTTCAAAAGGGAAAGGTGCACCAGAAAATCCGCACCTCCCGTGAGATCGCCGAACGGGATTTTCTCATTTATGCCCCCAAGCTCAAGACCAATGCGCTGGCCCACGGCCTCACTGCCGCCCTCAAGCTCAACATCGGCATCCTCTGCGATGGAGAGAGGATGTGGAACCACAACTACAACCTGGACGAGAAGGTCGTCGACCTGCTCGAAATCGGCCATCCGGATTTCATCGCCACCGATGCCATCGAAGT
>DQHV01000278.1 GCA_003524335.1 Candidatus Aminicenantota bacterium
CCATCATCGTCAATACCGCCAGCTGGTCAGATCCGCACCCGCCGGCGCCGATTTCTCGATCCTGGCCATGATCTTGGGAATGTGCATCTGGTGGTAGCGCAGCCGCGAGATGGCGTTCGGCCGGGTGTGGTCGCCGTTCCAGCAGTGCTCGGCCCGGTCGCCGTAATCGACCTCGCCGTCATAATACGGGTCCTTGGTGTTCTTCAGGAAATCTTCCGTGAGATAGACGGCGTTGTTCAGGTAGAAATTGTCCATATCGCCGCAGTAGATATGGATCTTTCCCTTGAGTTTGGGCCCGAGTGTTTTCCAATCGCGTTCCAGGATGGAGCGGAGGTCATAGTTCTCCTGCCAGTACCGGGCTACGGACGGGTCGATCTCGCCGGTCATCTTGTCCCAGATCCGCTTTGGGTAGCCGTCCTCGCCGGCCGGTGAAAAAACGGCCTCCCAGATGTCGTACTGGTCTCCGGACCGGGAGTGCGTCCCCATGACGAGCTCGCGATGGTTGGATTCCTCGACCGTCGTGCTCACTTCGCCCAGGTAGTTTCGCTGCCCCGGCCGCGGAGTCTTCTTCCAACGGCTGTCCACATAATAGGCGTTCTTATGTTCGTAGATGTTGACGATCGTATAGGCCCTGAAATCGATCGGGTCCGGGCAGGCCGCCCAGCAGCCGTTGTATTCATCGGGATAGAAGACCTGCACTCCGAGCGCTTCCCATCCGCCGGTGGACCCGCCGTAGAGAAATCGGGCCCAGCCCTGGCCGAGGCCGCGGAATTTCTTCTCGATCGCCGGGATAAGCTCATAGGTGATGGCGTCTCCGTATGGGCCCAAGTTAGCCGAGTTCACGGCATAGGAATCATCGTAGTAGGGGTTGGCGTGCTGGATCTCGACGATCAGGAAACGCGGCATCTCCTTGGCAATCCAGTATTTATAGAATTCATAGGCATATTCCTGCTGGATCCTGTTATAGCCGCTGATCCTGAATCGCGGGGAGTAATCCGGCTTGAGGTCGGGGTCGGGCGGCGTTTCTCTGAAACCGTCGAAGGTATAAGGAAAATGGCCGTGGTTGATGATCATCGGATATCGGGCTTCCGGATGCTGGTCGAATCCTTCGGGCACGAGGACATGGGCACCGAGGTACATCGGCCGACCCCAGAACTTGGTCAGACGCTCGCTCTGGATCTTGATGTGCTTGATGTATTTTGTCTCGGGAGGGTCGGGGATGGCCGGGATTTCCTGGTCTATGACGATCCGGATGAGCTCGTCCTTCGTCGGGTCCAGGCTCAGCTTCACCGGCTGGCTGTAGAGATTTCCCGGCTTCGCGCTCCAGCGCTGTCCCTCTCCCTTGTCAGGAGGGAGCTTGACCGCTCTACCGCTGGCCAGATGGAATGTCTCATACCTGTTGAGCAGAGCTTGAACCCAATACTCCCCGGCCGGAAGTTCGGCCAGGCTTTTCAGCGGGTAACCGAACGCGGCCCGGTCAAAGACGGCCGGCTCTCCCGGCTTGAGCCCGTCCACGTCCAGACCGAAGGCCATCTGGGTGTTCGGCCCATCGCCGATCTGGAAACGGGGCTCGCCCGACCCATCCGAAGAAACCAGGAGTAGCATCCGGCCATCGAGTGGTGTTTTTGACCGCTCGACGGGAAACTGGACTCCGAAACGGAGGCGGCATTCAGGCTTTTCGGCCGTCGCCAAGCCGGCGCCGATCCCGAGGCTCAGAATAGCCAGGGCGGCCAGGGTACCTAGGACGTTTTTGCTATTTCTGGGCATGATCTTCCCTCCTTCAATCACCGGGCCTGCTATTCCACTTTTGTAAACACCTTGAGAACGGCGGTTAAACCCCGTTCTTTATTTCAATGGACGAACAGATTCTTGCTCGAGAAAGTGGGGTCGCTGGTCAGGTTGACGCCGAGCCTCCGCAGCCCCATCTCGTCCCCCGGAGTCGGGATGTGGGTCAGATGGACCTCGCAGCCTCGGATTTCGGTCAGCTTTTCCAGGGCAATCTGGGCGGTCGGGTTGGTGGAAGCGTTGATGCTGAGACAGATCAGCACTTCCTCGACATCCAGGCTCACCGCCTTCGCACCCAGGATATTCTGCTTGAGGTTCCGGATGGAGTCGATGATGGCCGGCGAGAGGAGATGGATCCGGTCCGGGACTTCGGCCAGCGTCTTGATGGCGTTCAGGATGAGGCTCGAGGCCGCGTGCATGAGCGGAGAGTTCTTCCCGGTGACGATAGAGCCGTCGGGCAACTCGATGGCTGCTCCGCAGAAAACTCCGTTGTTTCCTTTGCCGTTCTCCCGCGCCTCCTCCCCTGCCTGCCTTGCCGGAATGACCACGAGGCGGTTCTCTGCTTCGACACCGAGCTCTTTCATCAGGAGCTCTGCCCTCTGGACGGTGTCTTTATCGACAAACCCGAGGGCGTACTCGCACCGGTAGCGGAAATACCGCCGGACGAGCTCCTGCTTGGCCGCTTCCCGGATCAGGACGTCATCTGTTATGGCAAACCCGGCGCAGTTAACTCCCATGTCCGTTGGCGACAGGTACAGAGACTGCTGGTGGGTGATCTTCTCCAGGATCCTTTTGACGACGGGAAAAACCTCGACATCGCGGTTGTAGTTAACCGAGAACTGTCCGTAGGCTTCGACGTGGAAAGGGTCGACCAGGTTGAAATCTCCGATATCGGCCGTGGCCGCTTCATAGGCAACGTTTACCGGATGTTTGAGCGGGAGGTTCCATATGGGGAATGTCTCAAACTTGGCATACCCGGACCGGTGACCGCTCTTGTGGTCGTGGTAGAGCTGGGAGAGGCAGGTGGCCAGCTTACCGCTCCCGGGGCCGGGCCCCGTGACGATGACCAAAGGGCGGCCGGTCTCGATGTGTTCGTTGGCGCCGTAGCCTTCATCGCTGACGATGAGGTCCACATCGGTGGGGTAGCCCCGCGTGAAACGATGCGTGTAGACGCGTATCCCCCGGCGCTCCAGCTTGTTCTTGAAAACCCTGGCCGAGGCCTGCTCGTCGAAGCGGGTGATCACCACACCGGTCACCGCGACGCCCCAGTCGGCCAGGTCGTCGATGAGCTTGAGGGCGTCGACATCGTAAGTGATGCCGAAATCCGCCCGGAGCTTCCTCTTCTCGATGTCGCCGGCGTAGATACAGAGCAGGACGTCGGCCCGGTCCCGGAGCTTCTGGAGCAGCCGCATCTTGACGTTGGGTTCATAGCCGGGAAGGACTCTGGCGGCGTGGTAATCGTAGAGAAGCTTGCCCCCGAACTCCAGGTAGAGCTTATTGTCGTATTTTTCGACCCGCTTCAGGATGGCTTCGGTCTGCTGGGCCAGGTAACGCTCGTTATCGAACCCGGTCTTATTCATCATGTCATCATCTCAGCAGGCAAAAAGACTTATATCGAATGCCGCTCCTTCTGTCAACTCGAGAGGCTCGGGTATGGATTCGTCAGCTCGCTCGTTTCCCCAGCGAGGAACCTCGCT
>DQHV01000229.1 GCA_003524335.1 Candidatus Aminicenantota bacterium
CCCCTGCCAAACAGAGCCTTGGCCCGCTTCGGACATTCCGCCGCTGACCTCAATTCCGTCCAGGCCTTCGGCTTCGAGCAACCTGGCCATCTCGATGCTCTCCTCGATTCCCAGTCCCCCTGGGATGAAATCCGAAGCATTGAGCTTGGCGATGACGGCGAAGTCCGAGCCGGCCAGGCTCTTCAGGCCGCTCAGGATCTCCCGCACAACGCGGCCGCGGTTGAGAAGAGAACCACCGTATTCATCCTCACGCCGATTGGTATAGGGAGAAATAAAGCTGTTCAGGAGATAGCCGTGGGCGACATGGAGTTGAACCCCATCGAACCCGGCCTGCTTCGCGCGGCGCCCGGCCTGGACAAACTCATCGATGGTGGTCTTGATCTCTTCGTATGTCATTGCCCTGGGCATCACCTATNNCGATTGTCATTGCCCTGGGCATCACCTTGAAGACCGGCTCATAGACGGCCGACGGGGCGAGCGGAGTGCAGCCGCAGATTTTTTCCTTGGTCTGGCGGCCGGCATGGGCAATCTGAATGAAAATGCGCGTCGGGAAGCGGTGGACGGCCTGAGGGATCCGGCTCAAGCCCTCCACCAGGCGATCCTCATGGATTCCGATCTGGCGGGGGCTGGCTTTCCCGGCCGGGTTGACGTAGGCATGGCCCGTTATGATCAGCCCGACCTCTCCCTCGGCAAGCTGGGTGAAGAGCGAGATGTTCCGTTCGGTAATCGACCCGTCCTCGTCGGCCATGAAATCGTGTGTCGCCGAACGGACGAAACGGTTCGGAATCGGTACACTGCCGACCCGGACGGGCGTGAAAAGGACCGACTTTCTCATTCCCTCCGCCGGATCGATAAGCTTCACCTCTTGTAAACAAAGACAGTGTGGTCTTGTCCCGTCCCGTCCTGCAGCGTGATGTAAGTGACCTCTTTCGCTTCCCAGCCGGGGATGGAATAGTTGTGGGAGACAACGGGAGTGCCGGGCTTGAGCTGTTCTTCGAGGAGAGGCCGGAGCAAGGCATTGGACTCCGGAAGAAGGTACAGGGTGACGACGGTTGCCTCTCTCATATCAGCCTTCATGACATCTTGGAGTCGGAATTCGACCAGCGCTTCTACCCCCGCCTCCTTAGCCGCCCGCAGAGATTCCTCGATGCGCTGGGGGTCGATGTCGATACCCACCCCCCGCGTGCCAAACTTCTGGGCGGCCGTAATGACGATCCGGCCGTCCCCACAGCCGAGGTCGAAAAGGACATCGCTCTTATCGACCTCGCCCAGATCGAGCATCCTCTCGACGACGACCATCGGCGTCGGAACGAACGGGGCCAGGTCGGCGACTCCGAACAGGCCGTGCGACCCGCTGTAGAGATCGAGGTTGTCGCTCTCGTCATAGCGGAATGTGTAGGGAAGCCCGCACTCCAGGCGGTAGCTGGCCGGCTGGCCACTCCGCTGGAACGAAACATCGAGGGCGCTTTCACAAGGCCAGCGGTCAAGAGCATCCGGCTTGAGATAGTGCACGATCGGCTGCGGGTCGCGGACGAGCCGCTTGATCGTATAGCGGACGGTCTCCTTGGTCAGGTTGCGGATGGAGGTCTCTTTTTTGCCTGTTGAGACCAGGGACGCCTGATGGGCCGCCGCCGGGCCCGCTTGAGAGGGAGTGATCCAGCCCAAGATTGCCAGGCAAACAAGGACCAGGATCTTTTTTTTCATCAGAAGTGAAACACCAGACCGGTGTCAAAGACAAAAGAGACTTTGTTCTGCAGATATTGCCAGGAGGTCGTCGCATAAGAAATCCCCAGGGCGGCGCTGATCCCGAACCGACCCGTACGAAATTCGACGCCGGCGAGGCACGAGGGCCCCCAGAGAGATTTTTGCTCCTGGCTGAGGACATATTGGTAGTCCCAGATGCCGATGACGACCTGGGCCGCCTCCACCCTCAGGCCCCCGTACTGGATGTCGACAAAGGGAGAGAAGGAGGGGGATTTGAGAGGAAGATAGTATTTGAGGCCGATGCTCCACAGCGTCTCATTCTTGACCCAATCCGCTTCAGAATAGATCAAGCTTGTCGGATAGAGCCCCACCCCGGCATGGGGAGAGAGCCCGGTCCGGGTGTTTAACTGCAGGCATCCCCCGGCGCCGCCGAAAGAAGATCCAAAACCAAGGCCCAGGCTGATGAAGCCCGGACCTTTTTTAAGAGGGGAAATCCGGGCCGGCTTGACAGGCTGAGGCTTCGCAGGCTTGGCCGCCGGTTTCGTTTCCGGTGTCTCTTTTTTGATGGCAGGCGGCTTGGGCTTGACCTCGGCCTTCTCAGCCGGCTTCGGCTTCTCCGCAACGACCGGCTGGATGATCTGCCACGCCGGCTCGTTGAGAAGCATGTCCTTCTTGGGAAGAGTGACTACCCTACGCTTCGGGGGAATCGTCAGGAGCGCGAATTCCCTAACCTCGACAGGAGGCTTCTCTTTTTCGACAGGAGCTATTTCTACGACCGCCCAGACTTGGTCCTGGGGCACCGGTTCCCTTCGGGGGAACTTGAAGCTCTTGCTCTTCGGGAGCTTCGTCAAGGTCACTGATTCCACGGTCCGCGGGGCGGCCGGGATCTCCCTCGGCAGGTCCTTTTTCTCTTCGGCCTTGGGAGGGGGCGCAGCTTCAGGGGCTCGATCCTGCTCCGGTTTGGCTTTTGGCGGAATTCTTGCTTCTTCCTTGGGTGGTGCCGGCGGGCTTACTACGGCCAGTTCGACGGCTGAATCCTGGATGAACCCGGAGATACGCGTCCCGTAGCGCGGTGAGTTGAAGCTGACATAATACCAGATGTCCTTGACCTTCCTATCCTGGAGGAGGTTGAGGAGCGTCCCTTTGCCGACGACCTCGATCCGGGCGCTGGTGCGGCTCGGCTCGATATAGATGCTCGCCCTTTCGGCGATCACCCTGACCTGCTTGACGGCGGAAAGAAGCGGCCAGACAGCTAAAATAAAGAGGCCGGTGGTGAAAAATAACCGTCTAATGGCCATAAAACCTCCGGAACGCATTATCCTCAATTTAAACCATAACTGAATATTGGTCAAGACTTTGCTATTGTCTATGTTCTATGATAAATAGGATTCATCACGTCCGGGATCGGTGTCAACATGAAGTCGATTGCAGCTTTCGGAGAGATCATGCTGCGTCTTTCTCCACCTGGGAACGAAAGACTTTTCCAGTCTCCTGGGCTTTCCGCCCGTTTCGGGGGAGGGGAGGCCAATGTGGCTGTCTCCTTGGCCATCTTCGGCCACCGCGTCCGCTATATCTCCGTCTGCCCGCCTAACGAGGTCGGGGATGCGGCCGTCTCCGAGCTCCGGAAATGGGGCGTGGAAACGGACCTTATCCTCAGGCAGGGCAAGAGACTGGGGATCTATTTCGCCGAGACGGGGGCCAACCAAAGGCCCAGCAAGGTGATCTACGACCGGGAACACTCTGCGATTTCCGAAGCCAAGGTCGGCGCCATCGACTGGGATGCGGCGCTGGCTGGCATCGACTGGTTCCATACGACGGGTATTACTCCGGCCCTGAGTCCCTCGGCGGCTGACCTGACACTCCAGGCCGTTCGGAAAGCCAGGGAAAAGGGGATCCGGGTTTCGGTCGACCTCAACTACCGCGGCAAGCTCTGGAAGTACGGAAAAACTGCCCTCGAGGTGATGGGGGAGATAATCCGGTCCGCTGATGTGGCCGTCGGCAACGAAGAGGATTGCCAGAAATCCCTGGGAATCCCGGTTGAAGCGGATATCGAATCGGGATCGCTTCCCCTCGCCGCCTATGAAAAACTCACCGCCGGCGTATTGGATGTGTTCCCCAACCTCGGACTTGTGGCCATCACTCTGAGGGAAAGCCGGAGCGCCGATCGGAACATCTGGTCGGCGGTCCTCCGGAACAGGGAGAGATTCTGCCCGGGCCCGCGCTATGAGATAACCGATATCGTGGACAGGATCGGGGGCGGGGACGCCTTTGCCGCCGGATTGATCCACGGGCTCGACTTGTTCGGCGATGATGAAAAGGCACTGGCCTTCGCCGTCGCCGCTTCCTGCTTGAAGCATTCGCTCCCGGGCGATTTCAACCTGGCCTCGGAAAGCGATGTATTGGCCCTGATGAAGGGAGAGAAATCAGGCCGGGTCCAGAGGTAAGAGAGCCAACCGGCGGGAGAAGTGAAGATGAGAAGAGAAGAAGTCCTCGATATCATCCTGTCCACCAAGGTCATCGCCGTGATCCGGATGTCGGACACAGGGAAGCTTGCCCGGGTTGTCGAGGCGATCAAGAAAGGCGGGGTGCGCGCCATCGAGATCACGATGACAACACCGTCTGCCCTCGACCTCATCGCCGAAATGGCCAAGAGGAAGTCGGCCGGGACGGTTGTCGGTGCAGGGACGGTCCTCGATGCGGCGACGGCCGAAAAAGTCATCCGGGCAGGGGCGGAGTTCGTCGTCTCCCCCGTCACCAATTTCGATGTGATCGCGGCCTGCAGACGGAACGACACTTTTGTAGCGCCGGGCGCTTTCTCGCCGACCGAGATTGTGGCTGCCTGGGAGAAAGGGGCGGACGTGGTCAAGGTCTTTCCCGCGACCTCGGTCGGGCCCAAGTATTTCCAGGACCTCAAAGGTCCGCTCCCACAGGTCCGCCTGATGCCCACGGGCGGCGTGAATGTCGAGAATGCCCGGGAATTCATCCGCAGCGGCGCCTGCTGCGTCGCCATCGGAACGGCGCTCCTCGATAAAAAGGCTATTGCCGCCGAGGATTGGGACGTTCTGACCGATAAGGCCAAGGCCCTCATGGAATCGCTGCATTGAGCGCCGTCAGATAGGAGGATTAAAAAGCGATGGTCCAGGTTTGACGCCGGTTATGATAAAATTCTACTTTGAGGTGAGAAGATGAACCGACGGAGTTTTCTCAAGACATCGCTTTCCTCTTTGGGCGCCGTTCCGGTTTTCCGTTTCGGTGGACCGGACGCGGGAGTGGAGGGAAAAAAGACCAAGATCGCGATCGTCAAAACTCAGGACCGCGGGTCAGGGGTCAAGGATGCAGTCCGCCTTCTCGACCTCCCTCCTATGAAGGGAAAACGCATCTTCCTCAAACCCAACTTTAACACCGCCGACCCGTTTCCGGCCGGAACGCACAACGATACGCTGACTGCGCTCATCCGGGAGATCAAGTCCCGGGGCGCAGAGGGGATCACCTTGGGCGAGAGGAGCGGCCCTCCGCCGACACAGAAGGTGATGGAGGACAAGGGAATTTTCGCCCTGTCCAAGGAACTGGGATTTAAGGTCGTCAATTTCGAAGACCTGGCGGAAGCCGATTGGAGGCACTTTAATCCTCCGGGGTATCATTGGCCCGAGGGGTTCTTTGTGCCCAAGCCGCTCGTCGAAGCGGAGTACATCGTCGCTACCTGCTGTCTGAAGACGCACCAGTACGGAGGCGTCTTTACCATGTCGTTGAAGCTCGCCGTGGGAGCAACGCCTAAAAGATTGATGCGGGACCTCCACAGCTCTCCCGACCAGAGGCTGATGATCGCCGAGATCAACGCCGCCTATTCGCCCAAGCTCATCGTCATGGACGGCCTGGAGGCATTTGTCGACGGCGGCCCATCGACGGGTAAGAAGGCCGGGGCCGACATTGTAATCGCCGGCACAGACCGAATCGCTGTGGATGCGGTTGGAGTCGCGGTCCTGAAAGAATTGGGGTCCAATGATGCCATAATGGGCCATAAGATCTTTGAGCAGGAGCAGATCAGCCGGGCCGCAGAGCTCGGCCTGGGCGTTTCCACGCCCCAGCAGATCGAACTGGCGACCTCGGATGAGACAAGCCGGCTCTACGCCGAAAAGCTGAACGCCATCCTTGCCCAGGGATAACCCGGTGAGCGTCTCGGATACTATTCACTCCCGTCGGACGGTCCGCCGGTTCAAGCCGCTCGCTGTCGACCGTTCGCTGCTCGAGAAACTCGTGAACGCCGGCCGCCTCGCCCCATCTGCCGGAAACCTCCAGCCCCTGGAGTTTATCGCAGTCGATGACGAGGAGATCCGCCGGGCGGTATTTCCCTGCCTGCGCTGGGCCGCCTACATAACTCCTCGGGGAAATCCCGGGCCCGGCCAGGAACCGATGGCCTATATCGTACCGCTCGTCAACCTCGCCGTGCGAGAAAAAGGCTTTGAATATGATGTCGGCGCGGCCATGGAGAACATGATCTTGGCCGCCAGGGAAGAAGGGCTGGGAAGCTGCTGGCTGCTCTCCGTGGAGAGAGAGAAGCTGGCCGAAATCCTGAGCGTCCCCGAGGGATACAGGGTCGATTGTGTCCTTGCCCTGGGCTACCCCGCCGAGAGTCCGGTTACGGAAGAATTCACGGGGTCAGTCAAGTACTGGCAGGATGCGGAAGGGGTGCTCCATGTCCCCAAGAAACCTCTGCGGTCGGTGTTCCATATCAACCGCTTTGGCTGAACTCACTCTCCGGCCACGGTCAGCGCTCCGATTTTGATGGTCGGGCCGCAGACCGGGGCGCGGAAATCCAGGTCGTTGCCTACCATTTCAACTCGGCTTAGGATCTGCTCCAGGTTCCCGGCGATGGTCACCTCGGAAACGGGATAGGCGATCTCTCCGCCTTCCACCCAAAGGCCGAACGCGCCGCGCGATATATCTCCGGTGACCGGGTTAAGCCCGTGCCCGATGGTCCGGGTCAGGAGCAGGCCTCTCTCTGTAGAAGCGATGATCTCCTGAGGTGAGGCGTTCCCGGGCAGGAGATAGAAATTGTTCGGCCCGATTCCTGTCCCATCCGAGTTTCCGGTCGTGGGGAGTTTCAATTTGCGGCCGGCGTAGGTGTTGCAGAGAAATCGGAGGAGGACGCCTCGATCGAACACAGTGGTCTTACGGCAGGGAACGCCTTCGCTATCGAAGGGCCGGGAGCCGAGCCTTCCGGGCATCAGCCCATCGTCGATGACAGTGATGTTTTTGTTCCCGATCCGTTCCCCCAGCCTGCCGGCTAGAAACGTCGTTTTCTGGTAGACAGCGACAGCAGAGATGCAGGCGAACAGGAAACCCACGAGCCAATCAGTCATCCCCGGTTCAAAAACCACGGGCACGGTCTGCGTCCGTATCTTCCGGGGTTTGAGCTGCCGGACCGTTCTCACAACGGCTTTCTTGGCCACTGTCTCGGGCGACTCTAGGTTTTTGAAGAAACGATCCACGGAAACCCAATAATCCTCTACCTTATTGTTGGTCTCTCCAGCCTGGAGTCCGACACTCAGGCTGCAGAACGTCTGGTCATAGGTGCCGAGAAAACCGTTGGACGCTGCCAGGACGGTCGTAACCTCATTGGTTATGAAGCTCGCCCCGTGGGAATTCGTGATCCTCTTGTCCTCCAGGGCGATCCGTTCGGTCTCTAAAGCCAACTTGATCTTCTGGGCGGCCCCGAGCTTTGCGACCTCAGGGTCGAAGAGGCGGAGCGGGGGAATATCGACCCTTTCAGACGAAAGAGGAGGGAGACCGGCGCATTCGTCACGGCTGCCCAGCGCCGTGCGGCTGACGGCGTTCCTGATCAGCCGCTGAACAGTCTCTTCTTGGAGGTCGGAAGAGTTAGCATGGGCGGTTTTCATGTCTTTAATGACGCGGAAGCTCAGAACGCGGGATCCGGCTTCGACCAGGCTTTCGATCTGTCCTTGGCGCACGTCCACGCTGAACTCGCGGCCATAGCTCACGGTGGCCTCGACTTCATCGCTGCCGCATTCTTTGGCGAGGCGAACAATGCGCTCGGCCAGCCCGAGGAGAGGATCGACAATGGAGGTCTCAGTCATGACTGGCCTCCTACGGTCATCCGGGAGATCTTGATTGTCGGACAGCCGTCCGTTACCGGCACTTCCTGGCCTTCCTTGCCGCAGGTCCCCGTCTGGAGGCCGAAGGAGAGGTCGGCGCCGACTCTTTCGATTTTCTGGAGGATGTCGATGTTGGTGCCGATGAGCGTGGCCTGCTTGATAGGGGCCGTTAGACG
>DQHV01000277.1 GCA_003524335.1 Candidatus Aminicenantota bacterium
GCGAGGGCCGGTGGATCATCTATCGCATCCCCGATGAAGCGCGGGCGCTCCTCGAAGGCCTCTTTGCCAGCGCGCTCAGGGACCGCATCGAGCAGTCGCGCGAGGCGGCGGCCGATCTCCGGAAGCTCGAATCCTGCATCCTAGAGAATATCCGCGGCAGCGTCTGCGAGAGCCAGCCGCGAATGGAGGGCCAATGAAAAAGACTATCCTCTTCATCTGCGTCCACAATTCCGCCCGGTCCCAGATGGCCGAAGGGCTGGTCAATTCGCTCTATGCCGACCGGTTCGAGGCCGTGAGCGGCGGGACGATGGCGACGCGCGTCCACCCCGGCGCGATCAAGGCGATGGCCGAGATCGGCATCGACATCAGCGGCCATCACTCGAAGAGCATCGACGTGTTCGAGGGGCGCCGCTTCGATTATGTCGTGATGGTCTGCGACGAAAAGCAGACGGACTGCCCGTTCTTCCCGGGCGGGAAAGACTACATCCATCACGCCTTCGACGATCCCGCGGCCTGCACGGGGACAGACGAGGAAGTGCTGGCCTGCTTCCGGAAGGCCCGCGACGAGATCCGGGCCTGGATTGAGGAGACGCTGATCAAATCTTAGTGGCCGGATAAGAAGCAGGCACGCATAAAAAAATGCCTATGGATCTATTGGACTTCCTGTTGAGGCTCTTGCAGGGCGGCCTGGGGAATCTGGCCGCCTATCTGGCCGCGCACGTCCTGCTTTGCCTGGTTCCTGCGTTCTTCATCGCCGGGGCCATGACGGCCTTGATCCCGAAGGAATCGGTCACGCGCTTCCTGGGCCGAAACGCCCCGAAGTACGTCTCCTATCCGGCCGCCGCTTTAGCCGGCTCCGTCCTCTCGGTCTGCTCCTGCACGATCGTGCCCCTTTTCGCGGGCATCTACAGGAAGGGCGCGGGGCTGGGCCCGGCGATCACGTTCCTCTTCTTCGCGCCGGCGGCCAATATCCTGGCCCTGATCTATACGGGCGGCATGATCGGGGCGGACCTGGCTTTCGCCCGCCTCTTCCTCTCTCTCGTCTTCGGCATCAGCATCGGGATGATCATGGCCCTCATCTTCCGCCGTGCGGACGCGGCCCATCATGAGAAGGCCGATGCGATGTTCGCGGGGAAAGCCACCCTGCGCCGGGCGCCTCTCGGCTTTCTGCTCGTTCTGGTCGCCCTTCTCCTGTCGGGCACGCTCAAGATCGGCCTCCTGACGGACTCCTACGGGAAGGTCACGTTGCCCATTTCCGGCCTGGATCGTTTTCAGGAGTTCTTGACCAGGATCGTTCCCGTCGACGCCGCTCAGGGCCAGGAGGGCGTATCCGTCCAGGGGGCTGTCCTGATCGGACTTCTCTTTTCGATCGCCTTCGTCTCCTGGCGGGGACTGGGGAAGATCTCCGAGGGCTTCAACCGCTGGACGTGGGTTTCTATGGGCCTGGTCGTCCTCACGCTCCTCGTCGCCTCGGCCGGGATGACGGCGCACGCCGCCGGGTTGGACATCCTGTTCACGGGCAAGATGTTCGGGGTCATTCTGTCCGTGATCCTGCTGGCGTATATCGCCCGCAAGGGACTGACCCCGGACGAGGTTCGTGATTTCCTCTGGGAGTCTTGGCGCTTCATCAAGCAGATCTTCCCTCTGCTCGTGGTCGGGGTGTTTTTCGTCGGCGTCATCCGGGAGCTCATCCGCCCGGAGTGGATCAAAGCCCTGGCCGGCCGTAATACGCTGCTGGGGAACCTGGCCGGCGTCATCTTCGGCGTGTTCATGTACTTCCCGACGCTCGTCGAGGTCCCGATCGCCAAGATGTTCCTGAGCCTGGGGATGCACCGCGGCCCGCTCCTGGCCTATCTCATGGCCGACCCCGAGCTGAGCCTGCAGAGCATCCTCATGATCTCGGCCATCATCGGGAAGGCCAAGGCCTGGGTCTACGTGTTCTGGGTCGCCCTCTTCAGCACGATAGCCGGCCTGATCTATGGCGCTCTCAAGGACGGGGCGAACATTGGGACGATGGCCCTGTACCTCCTGATCTTCCTGGCCCTGCTGGCTGTGGGATTGTGGCAGATGAGTAAACGTGGCGGGAACCGGCCCGAGGCGTCGCCGGCGAATGTGAATAAGGAGGAATGACATGAAGATCGTCATCTTGGGACCGGGCTGCCCGCGCTGCCATGAGGTCGAGAAAAGGACCATCAACGCCCTGGCCGAGCTGGGGCTCGCCGCGGACGTCGAGAAGGTCTCTGATATCAAGAAGATCATGGAGTTCAACATTCTCGGCACGCCGGGGTTGGTGATCGACGGCAAGGTCCTGTGCTCGGGCAGGATCCCCCGGCTCGAAGAGATCAAGGCCTGGATCCAGGGTGCCGCTTCCTGAGGCAGAAGGTCCGTTTGAAGCTCAAAAGGAGATCGAACATTGTCTGAGATCAACAAAGCGCAGTTCGTTCTAGCCCTCGCCCTGATAACGGTCGTCGGTTCCGTTGGTTTTACCGCGGATCCCCCGGCTGGCCAGTCCCAGCCTCCGATCTACGCGGTCAAGGGCGAAGTCCTGGTCACGAACCGTCTGGACATCGACTTTTCCAAGTACCAGGTGACGTTCCTCGAGCTCGGCGCCGACCGCTGCATCCCCTGCAAGAAGATGCAGCCGATCATGAAGGAGATCGCCGCGGCCTTCCCCGACCGGATCCAGGTCGTCTTCTATGATGTCTGGAAGGATTCCGCGCCGGCCGAGAAGTACGGCATCCAGCTCATCCCGACCCAGGTCTTTCTGGATCAGAACGGGAAAGAGATCGCCCGCCACGTCGGGCTCTTCCCGAAGGAGGAGATCCTCGAGCTTCTGAAGAAGCACGGGGTCCACTGAGCGAAGGGTCATGGAGAGCCTTTTCGGGGATATCCAGCAGCTCCTTCAGCACAGCCCCTGGCTGGCCATCGTCGCCGTGTTCGCAGGCGGGGTCACTACGGCCCTTAATCCCTGCGTCCTGGCTATGATCCCCCTCCTTATGAGCGTTATCGCGGGAAATAAGGAAACTACGACGGTCAAGCGCTCCCTCGTCTTCTCCGCCTTTTTCGTTCTGGGCCTGGCCATAACCTTCACGGTACTCGGGCTCATCTCCGCTCTCATGGGACGGATGTTCGGGAATGTCGGTCCGTTCTGGAAGTATCTCGTCGCGGGGGTCTGTCTGCTGATGGGGCTCCACCTGCTCGGGCTGCTTAAATTGAACTTCCCCGTGCCGGCCGGGATCAGGGTCAAAAAACAGGGGTATATCGGGGCCTTCCTGCTCGGCCTGCTGTTCGGCGTCGTCTCGACGCCGTGCGCCGTCCCGATACTGGCCGTGCTCCTGGCCTTCGTCGCGGAGAAGGGGAACGTCCTTTACGGGGGCTTCCTGCTCTTTGTCTATGCGCTGGGGCATTCGGCCCTTGTCCTCGTTGCCGGGACCTCCGTCGGAGCGGCGAAGAGCATGCTCGAGTCGAAAGGGCTCCGGCGCGCCCACGGCATCCTGCAGAAGGTCGCCGGCGCCCTGATCATGGGCATCGGAGCGTACTTCTTGTTCTGGCGCTGAACATCGCGAAAGGAGATCGCAGATGACACCTGGGAATCCGAGACTCAAGTTCCTCGACAGATACCTGACCCTGTGGATCTTCCTGGCCATGGGCGCCGGCGTCGGATTAGGCTATTTCGTGCCGGCCGTCGTCGGCTTCATCAACCAGTTCCAGTCCGGAACGACCAACATCCCCATCGCCATCGGCCTCATCCTGATGATGTACCCGCCCCTGGCCAAGGTGAAGTACGAGGAGCTCGGCGACGTCTTCAAGAACGTCAAGATCCTATCGTTATCTCTCGTCCAGAACTGGATCATCGGGCCGCTCCTGATGTTCGCCCTGGCCGTCATCTTCCTCCGCGACAAGCCCGAATATATGTATGGCCTGATCATGATCGGCCTGGCCCNNTCGCCATGGTCATCGTCTGGAACGATCTGGCCCAGGGAGACAGGGAGTATGCGGCCGGGCTCGTCGCCTTCAATTCGATCTTCCAGGTCCTCTTTTTCTCGGTCTACGCCTATCTCTTCATCACCATCTTCCCGACCTGGCTCGGCCTCAAGGGCTCGGCGGTCAATATCACCATCGGCCAGATCGCCGAAAGCGTCTTCATCTATCTCGGCATCCCTTTCCTGGCCGGGATTATCACGCGTTTCAGCCTGCTCAAGCTCAAGGGGAGAACTTGGTACGAGACGAAGTTCATCCCGCGGATCTCCCCGATCACCCTCATCGCCCTGCTCTTCACCATCGTCGTCATGTTCTCGCTCAAGGGCGAGTTCATCGTCAAGATCCCCCTCGACGTCCTGCGCATCGCCGTGCCGCTGCTCATCTACTTTGTCGTCATGTTCCTGGTCTCCTTCTACATGGGCAAGAAGATCGGCGCCAGCTACCCCCGGACAGCCAGCGTCGCTTTCACGGCGGCCAGCAACAACTTCGAACTGG
>DQHV01000330.1:0-14757 GCA_003524335.1 Candidatus Aminicenantota bacterium
GCGGCCGTTGATCAAGTCTTCGCCTGTTTCCTCGGCGGCGGCGGCGAACATGACCGGCCCGTCGAACTTCTGGGCCAGCAAGGTCGTCGGCCCTTCCGGCCCGAAATTTCCGAGAAAGATGACCAGGGCATTGACGCCCTTGTCGCGCAGCTCCTGCTCGGCGGCCAGCACATGGGTCTCATTTTCGACAACGGTCTGGAGCTCCACGACCGGGATTTTCTTCGCCCGGNNGCTCCGGGACCGTGCTTCCTTTGGAAGTGCTTGTCCAGGAGATAGCGCGGAAAACGCGGACGCAAGGGATATAGGATCCGAGTACCCATTGCTATTTTAGCGATCCTCTCCAGGGCCAGGCAATTCTCGACCGCTTCCCCGGGCGTCCTGCCCCAGGCAAACGGACCATGTCCGGCCACCAGCACGCCCGGCCTCTCCAGCGGTTTGATTCTCCGGAAACGCTCTCTGATCACTTTGCCCGTGTTGAGCTCGTAGTCCTTTTCGACCTCCTCTCGATTAAGGAAGCGCGTGACCGGCACCGACCCATTGAAAAAGTCGGCATGAGTCGTCCCTAAGCAGGGGATCTCTCTGCAGGCTTGGGCATGCATGGTGGCGTATTCGCTGTGGGCATGGGCTATGCCGCCGATTGTCGGGAAAGCCCGATAGAGTTCGAGATGGGTCGGTGTGTCCGAGGACGGGCTGAGCCGGCCTTCAATCCGTTCTCCGGCGAGGTCCACGAGTACGATGTCCGCAGGCTTCATCGCCTCGTAAGAGATGCCGCTGGGCTTGATGGCCATGATCCCCTTCTGCCTGTCCAGCCCGCTGACGTTTCCAAAAGTGAGTGTCGCAAGGCCAAACCGCACCAGGTCCAGGTTCGCCCGCCAGACCTGTTCTTTGAGCTCGCTGAGCATCAGCCGCCCTTTCTCTGGCGGTCCCGGATCGCCAGGAGGTCTTTCATCACGTTATGCAGCTTCCCCGATCCGGGTCGCGTGCCGAAGGAATCATGGAGCTGGGAATAAAGCTTGTGCAATTCTCTATAGACTCCCCGGTTCGCCCGGTTCGGCCGGAAGGTCCGGGCCTTGATCCCGCACATGGCCGCCTGGGCCTCCACGAAATCATCATACCCTCCTTTGGCCTTCCCGGCAACCACGGCGCCGGCGATGGCCGAACCCAAGGCGCAGGTCTGGCTGGAACGGGCAATCTTCATCTCCCGTCCCGTCGCGTCGGCGTAGATCTGCATGAGCAGTGTGTTCTTCTCGGCGATGCCACCGCAGTTGATGACCTCGGAGATTTTAACGCCGTATTCCTCGAACCGGTTGATGATGGTCAGGGCGCCGAAGGCCGTGGCCTCGATCAAAGCCCGGTAGATCTCCCCCGGTGTCGTGTGGAGGGTCTGGCCCAGGAGAAGGCCGGTCAGCCGCTGGTCCACCAGGATGGTCCGGTTGCCGTTGTTCCAATCGAGGGCAAGGAGCCCGGACTCGCCGGGTCGAAGCTCCGCCGCCCTGGCCGTCAGCGCTTTGTGAGAGCCCTTGGCGGCGCCGCCGGGCCGGATGGTGCTCACGAACCAGTTGAAGATATCGCCCACGGCCGACTGCCCCGCTTCGAGCCCGAAGCAGCCGGGAAGGACCGAGCCGTCGACGATGCCGCAGAGACCGGGGATATCGGCCAGCGGCTCGGTGTTCGGCCAGACGGCGATATCACAGGTGCTCGTCCCGATGATCTTGATCAGCCGGCCGGGCCGGACACCCGACCCGACGGCCCCGAGATGGGCGTCGAAAGCCCCGACAGCAACCGGTATCCCGGCCGGAAGGTGCAGCCGGCCTCCCCACTGGGGAGTCAGTTTTCCGGCGATACTATCGGACGTGTAGGATTTTCCGTAGAGGCGTCGGCGCAGCCGGCCCAGCTTGGGGTCGAGCTTGGATAAAAATTCCTCGGCCGGAAGGCCTCCCCAGGAGTCGCTGAACATGGCCTTGTGGCCGGCGGCGCAGCGGCTGCGCTTCATGACCAGGGGGTCAGTGATGCCGGTGAGAAGGCCGGGGATGAAGTCACAGCATTCCACCCAGCTCGAGGCGGCGTCGAAAACCGCCGGATCCACGCGCAGGCAATGAAAAATCTTGCTTAAGAACCACTCCGAGGAATACGTCCCGCCGCACTTGGCCAGGTACTCCGGATGCTCCCTGGCGGCAAGCTCAGTGATCAAGGACGCTTCGGCAAAGCTGGTATGGTCTTTCCAGAGCCAGGCTTGGGCGTTCGGGTTGTTCTTGAATCTCTTCTGAAAGCTCAGCGGAGTCCCGGTGTTGTCCACAGGAATCGGAGTTGATCCCGTGGTATCGACTCCAATGCCGATGATCTGGGCCGGGTCGAACGACCGGTCGGCCCTCCTGGCTTCAGCCAGAAGCGAGCGGACGACAGCCTCGGTCCCACGAACATAACCGGCCGGGTTCTGCCGCGCCAGGTTGGGGTCGGAGGAATCGAGGATGATCCCTTCTTTCCCCGTATCGTAGGCGTGGACCGCCGTGGCTAGCTCGCCTCCGTTCGCTACATCGACGAGAAGCGCCCGGACCGAATTCGTCCCGAAATCAAGCCCCAGCGTGAGCGCCCTTTTTTTCATCTCATTCCTCCACGAAGCCCAATTTACGGGCATTCATCGCTTTTTTTCTCTAGGCGAGGGTCAGTGGCTGAAGAAACCCGTATGAGGAGAGAGCGGCCATGGTTTCTCGACCAAAGGGAGAGAAGAGCGAATGACGAATCGAGCGCATTTTCCTCGGTGGGGAAAATGTGCGTGGTTTCAAGGCCATTGACGCGAGCCTTTTATTCCACTTTCCATTCATGGATGCCGGCCGACCAGTCCTTCTGGCACTGGACCTCCAGACGCAGGGCATTGGTTGACACGGGCCGGAATTTCACCCGGTTGAACATGTCTTTTTCGACCCCATAGGGATCGCCGGCATTGACCGGCACCCAGGTTTCTCCCTGACGGTAGAAGATCTGCCAGGAAGCAGGGACCCGGCATTCCCCCTGCCCGGTGTCGTCGAACCAGTAGACCTCGACCGCAGAGACGGTCGCCCTCCGCTCGAATTCATACTGGACCCATTCCTGTGTGCCCTTGTTCGGCAACCAGTGCAGGCAAGGGTGGGCACGGTCGTTGGAGTTCGCAGGGTCCCACTGGTCGTTGATCGCACCGGACGGCTTGTCCGAAGACGCACTGACTGTGCTCGCCGAGGCAATACTCGGACGGGGCATCGGTCTGGCCAAAGATTCTTCGCGCGGCAGCCAGACGATCATCTCCCCGTCCCCGCGATGGGCCCAGGCGTAGTACGGGATGGCGATAAACTCCTGCTTTTTCCGGTCGACCTGCCCGGCCCGCCGGCCGGCGAAAAGCGCGGTCGCCTCTCCCTTGATTACCGTAACCCCGTTGAGCAGGTCATCACGCCGCTCGGCAGCGAGCGGAGTATCGTCGGGCAGGACGAGGTGAGTGACCTGGCCGCCGTTGTCCGGCCATTCGGCGCAGTAGACGATCGGCCCGCGCTCCAGGGCCGTTTTCCCGACATCCTCCCTGACAGCGGAGCTGGCCACGGCCCGCCGCACGGGCATGGGGAAGTTGACCTCGACGGCATCACCGTCCTTCCAGGTCCGGCGGAGGCGGGCATATCCCTGGACGACTTCCGGCGTGACCGCCTCGCCGTTGATATAGATCGTCACCGCAGCGCTCTGGTGCTCCGTGTACTGATAAAGGTCGCCGGGAACAGGACGTTCGACCGCCCAGCCGGGGATACGGACGTTGAGCCCAAACTCGGCAGCCGGCTCCGGGTGGACGACGATCTTGACTGTCCCGTCCCAGGGGTAGCGGGTCTGCTGCTCGACGCGGACCTTCTGGGCTCCCAGCGTCAGGCTTGACTCGCTGCCTATAAACAGGTTCACGTACAGAGAGTCGTTCTGCGTCGCGTAGATGAAGCCGGGTATCTCAGGGACGAAGCGGACGATGTTGCTCGGGCAGCAGGCGCAGTTGAACCAGGGGCTGCGGTGATACTGGCCGAAGGATTCGAGCGGGTTGGGGTAGAAAAAAAGGTCCCCGCTCATCCCCACTCCCGAGAGGAAGCCATTGTAGAGTGTGCGCTCCAGAATGTCGACATACCTGGAGTCGCCCTTGAGGAGAAACATCCGCCAATTCCAGAGCACATAGCCGATCGAGGCGCAGGTCTCGCAGTAGGCAGAGGCGTTGGGCAGTTCATAGGCGGGGCCAAAGCCCTCGATCCCGCCGGCCGCCCCGATCCCGCCCGTAACATACATCTTCTTATAAGCGACGTCCTCCCAGATCTTGTCGAGGGCTTGGATGTAAGCGGCGTTACCGGTGAGAGCGGCCACATCGGCCATCCCGGAATACATGTACGTCGCCCGGACGGCGTGGCCCACGGCCTCGGCCTGTTCGATTACCGGCTTGTGGTCCTGGGAGTATTCGCCGTAGAGCTTGCGGTCCTTGGAATTCCCCCGCTCGTCCAGGAAGTACCTGGCCAGGTTGAGGTACTTCTTCTTGCCGGTCAGCCGGTAGAGCTTGACCAGGCCGATCTCGATCTCCTCGTGGCCGGGCGGATTCGTCCGNNGCCGGTAGAGCTTGACCAGGCCGATTTCGACTTCCTGGTGGCCCGATGTGCCGTGTGTTTTCCCCGGGCCGAAGACGCTGTCGATGAGGTTGGCGCTCTTGAGGGCGACGGCCAGGAGGCTCTTCTTGCCCGTCGCCTTGTTATAGGCGACCGCCGCCTCATAGAGATGCCCGAGGTTGTAGAGCTCATGGCTCATGTAGAGGTTTGACCAGCGCTCCTTGCCTACCCAATCGACGGGGGGGTTCGCCGGGTCGATGGTCCGGGCTGTGTAGAGGTAGCCGTCTTCTTCCTGGGCGGCGGCGATCTTGNNNAAATTCTTGATCCGGCCGGTCGACTCGGACTGCTCCAGGGCGAACGGGATCGTGACCGCCCGGTTGGTTTCGAGGCGGGGCGCCCAGAACGCGTCGGTGAGCTTGACCGCCGTCAGAGGAACAGCGGTGTAGGGGTAGTCCATTCCCCCGCTTCTATTGCAGGATACTTGCGGCCAAACCAGGAGCACGGCGATCGCGAAGACAATCAGCCGGGTTTTTTTTGACATGCGCTTCGCCTCCTTATCGATCTGATGAAAGGCCTCCATTTTATCACCTTTCCCTGAGCATGACCAAGCCGAACAGCCCGCCGGCAGCGCCCTCGNNGCTTTCTTACTCTGGCAGGCGGTGAAGGCAAACACTAGCCAGAAGACGCAGAATCCGATCAACAATAGGGACAATTTCTTGGACATACAAACCACCTCCCGAAGTGACTGTCTTTGACAGGTCAAGGGGGGCATTCTCATCCATCGGGCGTACGTCGTCGCCCTCTTCAGACGCCATCTTATATCTTAGAAAAGGGACGATGTCAAAAAATGGCCGGGCAGACTAATCCACCCCTTCTTTTCTCAGAAGCTTCAGCCGGTAACCAGGCCGCGTCGCTCTCGAGCGAGAACCCTATTGCAGTGCTTGAAGAGCGTTGATCCGGCCCTTGCCGCTGTAGGGGTCGGCGCCCGGTTTCAGGATATCGTCCGCGGACTGCTGGATGATCGATCTGAGCTGGGCAGGACTAAGCCGGCCGTATTTTCCGATGATGAGCGCCGCAAGACCTGAGACGTGCGGAGCTGCCATGGATGTGCCGTCGGCAAAATAATATCCGGTCGGCCCGCTCGGGCTCAGGACCATATCGAGATACCAATTTGGCTGTGGATAGCGGACAGCATCGCCGCCCGGCGCGGCGACGTTGACCACTGACTGTCCGTAATTTGTGTAAGAGGCGGCCCTATCAAAATCCTGCAAGTTAATAGGTCCGGTCGCGGACACGGCCATGCCGTTCCCGGACTGGGCCGGGATGGACCACAGCCGGGAGTTGAGGTTCACGCCTTCGTTTCCGACTGCAGAGACGACGAGGGTACCGGCGGCCATCGCATGATTGATTGCCCTGCTGAGCGCGGCGAGAAGGGGTCCGGCTCCGCCGCCGCCGGCATTGATCCGGTCGAATGTGGCCCCAAGGCTCATGTTGATCACGGCCGCCTCGATGCTCACCGCATACTCGATTCCCTGAATGACCCAGGAGAAGGCTCCGCTTCCGGTCGCGCTCGCCAAAACTTTGACAGCGACTATCTCAGCTTCGGGAGCCACTCCTTGGACGCCTATGCCATTGATGGGGGCGGCGATGATCCCGGCGACATGAGTTCCATGATTAAACCCAGGAATGATAGGATCGATCCCCGGCTCTGCCGGCACAAAGGACTTGCATAAGGCTATATTGAGGTTGGGCGCGATGTCCGGATGTCCGCTATAGATGCCGCTGTCGAGGACGGCCACTCGGACTCCAGTTCCCAAATAACCGAGTGCCGCGGTCGCGTCAGCATGGATCTGTCTCATGTTCCATTGATAAGCCGAGTAAGGTTCGCTGTTGAGGCCTTGGACCACTAGGTCCGCTTCATTGGCCTCGAGGTAATCTTCATTCGGGAGCCAGTTGACCTCGACGTCCTCGGCCGCCTTGCTGATGCGCGGGTCGCCGACTACGATGTCAAGGAACTGGGGGTTGTCCGAGGAAGCCACGACGACCCCGATTTTCTCCAGCCGGGAGAGAACAGTGCCTCCGGCCATGGAGACTAGATCATCGATAGCCGTGCTGCCTTTGCCCTGAGTCTTGGCGAGAATCAGATAGTTTTTCGCCTCGGCTGAAGAACCATAAGCCGACCCAACGATAAGAACTGCCGCAAGAAACAAGCAAATGAAAAATACCCTCCTCATAATTCCTCCTTTCCTAAGCTTATTGGGATCGCAGCCAGGGCTGCGTTAAAGATACTCTTGGTCTTTGCCCCACGTCCTCCCTCATCCTCCGATTTGGAGAGGTTAGTAAAAACGCAGAACTATGTCAAGACATCCAATTTGAAAACTTGAGGGGGATAAAGTAGGATGAATACAACAGGGTAGAAAAGCCAAAACCGGACAGGAGGAACGAGTGAACCGGCGGCAGTCGCGGAACCTGCGGAAGGAGGGACAGCCATGAATGTTCAAAAACAACCTTTCGGCGAGACGCCGGACGGCACGGCCGTCGAGATCTACACTCTGACCAACGACAAAGGTTTCAAGGCGCGCGTCACGACCTACGGAGCGACGCTGGTGTCGCTCGAGGTCCCCGACCGGACCGGGAAACTCGGCGATATCGTGCTTGGGTATGATGGGCTCGACGGATACATCAAGAACAATCCTTATTTCGGGTCGATCGTCGGCCGATATGGAAACCGCATCGCCAAGGGGCTGTTTTCTCTGGACGGTGCCTCCTACCGGCTGGCCACGAACAACGGTGAAAACCATCTCCATGGAGGAATCAAAGGGTATGACAAGGTCGTCTGGAAGGCCGAGGCGGTGCGGGAGACAGGCGTCATCGGCGTCAAGTTCAGCTACCTGAGCAGGGACGGCGAAGAAGGATATCCGGGGAACCTCAACCTCACGGTCATCTACACCTTGACAAACGACAATGAGCTCAAGATCTCCTATCTGGCCACCACAGATAAGGCTACGCCCGTCAACCTGACCCACCACAGCTACTTCAACCTGGCCGGCGAAGGCGATGTCCTGGCTCACGAGCTCACGATCAACGCGGACGCCTACACCCCCGTCGATGCCGGGCTGATCCCGACAGGTGAAACCCGGCCGGTCAAAGCCTCGCCGTTCGATTTCACTACGCCGCACACCATCGGCAAGCGGATTGCCCAGGTCGAAGGCGGGTACGACCACAATTTCGTCCTGCGGAGCGGAGGCGGGATGATGGACCTGGCGGTGCGGGTGTTTGAGCCGAAGAGCGGCCGGATCATGGAGATCAGCACGACCGAACCGGGTCTTCAGTTCTACTCCGGGAATTTCCTGGACGGGACGATCGCCGGCAAGGGTGGAAGGGGCTACCAGAGGCATTCCGGCTTCTGCCTGGAGACGCAGCACTTTCCCGATTCCCCGAACAAGCCGAATTTTCCCTCGACCATCCTGCGGCCGGGGGCCGTCTATAAGAGCCTGACCACGCACAAATTCTCAACCAGATAAGCAATCACTCGACCTCCTGCTCTGCTGCGGCAAAGAGGGACGCTTTGTCATCGAAAAAGGGGTTCGTTTGACGGCGAAAATCGCCTGTGATATAGAGAAAGGCTGACAGGAAAGGCTGTTTCTATGAAAGAATGCCGCGACCCGGCCCTTCGCGTAACGCTCCTCCCCCGCGACACCAACAAGTACGGCACGATCTTCGGAGGCGTCATCCTGACCCATATCGACCTGGCCGGCGCCGTCCAGGCGCGCCAGACCTGTGGCCCATACAATTTTGTCACCGTAGCCATGGACAAGGTGGTATTCCACAAGCCGGTTTTTGTGGGCGACGTGGTCAGCTTCTACACCGAGACAGTCAGAATCGGCCGCACCTCGATCACCATCAAGATCGAGGTCGAGGCCACCCGGGCGGACACTCAGGAGACGGTGAGAGTCACTGAAGCCGAAGTGGTTTTCGTGGCCGTCGACAAGGACTGGAAGCCCACGCCCATCAAACCTTGAGGACTTTGGCGCCGCGGATCCGGCGCTCCTTGATATCGAGCAGCGCCCGGTTGGCTTCTTCCAACGGGTAGAGCTCGACTTCCGGCCGGATCGGGATCTCGGCCGCCGACTTCAGAAACTCGGTCACATCGGCCCTGGTCACATTGGCGACGCTCTTGATTTCCTTCTCCATCCAGAGATGAGTGGGATAGTCCAATTTCAACAGATGGTCCTGATCTCCGCTCTCCTTCCGGATCGCATTGACGACAAGGCGGCCGCCCGCNNGGCGTCGTGTCGATGACAGCATCGAGCTTTTCCGGCGAGGCATCATCTGTATCGCCCGTCCACACCGCCCCGAGTTCCCGGGCGAATTCCCGTTCTTTTTGGGCCCGCGCAAAGACAAAGACCTTGGCTTTTGGAAATTTGTGCTTGACGAGGAGGAGGACAAGATGGCCCGACGCGCCGAAGCCGGTCAGCCCGAGCCTCTGGCCGTCCCGGAGTCCGGTCAGCTGCAATGATCGGTACCCGATGGCCCCGGCACAAAGGAGCGGCGCCGCTTCGATGTCCGAGAAAACCTCAGGGATAGCGTAGGCGAAGTCCTGACTCACAGTCATGTATTCGGCATAACCCCCGTCCACATCTCTTCCCGTCGCCCGGAAATCAACGCACAGGTTTTCCCGCCCTATGCGGCAGAATTTGCATCTCCCGCAAGCCGAATAGATCCAGGCAACTCCGACTCTGTCTCCTTTCTTAAAGCGACCGCTNNGTCTGTCTCCAATCTTAAAGCGGCCGCCCGCGCCGCCTGTCTCTTCAATTCGGCCCACGGCCTGATGCCCCGGGATGATGGGCAGCCGCGGCGGCGGAGTCCTCCCCTCGATCTCATCCAGCTCCGTATGACAGACCCCGCAAGCCAAGACTCTGAGCAGAACCTCGCGTTCTCCGGGCACGGGATCCGCGACTTCTCGCATTTCCAGCGGATTCCGATCATCGCGGAGATCGCTAATCCGAGTCAGCACCATGGCTTTCATCGGAGGAAGCCTCTTGGGGGGGACGATCGATGGCCGGTCATCATGCTCATGTTCAACAAGTCCTTCTGCCGGCGAACTCAGGATTTATCGGACAGGCCCCGGATCCGGTCCAGGTCGAGCTCTCCCTTAGCTCCCCAGCCCCGCACACCTTCCGGGATGCCGGGCCGAAAATGCTCGTAAAGAGAAAAGGCCCTGCCGGCCAGTTCCTTGGGAGAAAAAGCGCGGGCCAACTCTTCCATGGCCCGGCGAACAGAATCGAACGCCTCTCCGAACTTGCCTTGGAGGTATCTCTCCACTCCTGCCGGCTCGACCGGACGGTCTCCCTCAACGGCTCTTACACCCCGCGCGGTCTGTGTCGCGGGGATGGGCCGCCCCAGAAGATCAACCCAGAATTCCTCTCCCCGTCGTGCTTTTTTCGGGGGCAAACCCTCAACCCTCTCGGGCGGTTTGTAGATACCGAGGCGGCGTCCCTTGGACTGGGCGTTCAGCCCGGCCAGCGCCTTTCCCAGGGAGAGTGCGGCCTCATGATCATAGCCAAGCCGCTCGGCGACGACACTCGCCCAGAGCGTCAGCACCGGCGCCCGGTTCACCAAGACGACTTCCCGCGGCATCACCTACCTCGAGCCGAATCTAGCCCCATCCCCTGGGATTGTCAAGAATCCGGGTGGCTATAAAAGGCTTCCATCCACTCCTGCCAATCCCTTTCGCTATTAACTTTGATGACGGCCGCCCGGACCTGCGCGGGATAGGGATGCCGGCGGGCGTAGCAGATGCCGAAATTGCGCATGATTCTGAGCCCCCGCTTCGGCCCGTACAGGTCACAGGCCGTCCGGAAGTGGAGGGAAATGAGCTCCCGCTGTTCGTCGATCCCAGGCGCACGCGGTTCCCTGCCGGCGGCAATATCGCGGGCCTGCCGGAAGATCCAGGGGTTGCCGATGGCCCCGCGGGCTGCCATGACGCCGTCTACGCCCGTCTCTTCGATCATCCTCAGGGCGTCGGCGGCGGTGTGAACGTCGCCCGAGCCGATGACCGTCCGATCAGGGAACTCACGCTTCACCCGCGCCAAAAATGACCAGTCGGCAGGGCCCCTGTATTTCTGATCAACGCTGCGGGCATGGACGCAGATGCCGGCGATACCCGCCTTGAAAGCTCCATGGGCGATCTTCCAGAAAGCCTGCGAGCTCGTCTCCGTCTCTTGGAAGGCCCGGCGGAGCTTCAGCGTGACAGGCCGGTCGGGGACCGATTCGAGAACCGCCGCGACGATGTCCAGCGCAAGGTCGGGCTGAGACATTCNNTTTCTGACCGGGCAGGCGAAATTCAAGTCAATGACATCAAACCCCAACCTGCTCACCACGGCCGCCGCCTGGGCCATGACGTCCGGTTCGCTCCCCATGATCTGTCCCGCCACCGGGTGGTCGGCGTCGTCGAGTCTGACCAGCCTGCGCAGAAGCCTGCTCTTTATCAAAAATTGCCGGTCGAGCATGGCTTCGGTCGTGCAGTATGGTGCGGACAGGGAGCGGCAGATCAGGCGATAGGCCAAGTCACTGTAACCGGCCAGCGAGGCGAGGACTACAGGAAAGCCGACCTCGACCTCGCCGATCTTCAGGGGCTTAAGCATAGAGCTGAATTATCACACGAGAAAAGAAGTTGTCAATGAAGCGGCTTCAAGAGGAGATCTGGTTTTTCCCTCTTGTCTTGGCCTCATAAAGCCTCTGATCCGCGCTGTGGATGAGCTCATCCACATGCACCGCATCCTCGGGATACCCGGCCACCCCCATGCTTACGGTAAGGTGAGTCTTCCGGGCGGAGGCTTTCGGAGAGAAGCCGTAAGTCTTGATGGCCTCGTTAATCCTGTGGGCGACCCGCAGAGCGCCGTGGCCGTCCGAATACGGGAGGACGATGGCAAACTCGTCTCCCCCATAGCGCGCGACCAGGTCCACTTCCCGGACCGCCTTCCTGACAACCTGGGCCAGCTCCTGGAGGATCACGTCCCCAGTGGGATGTCCATAGGCGTCGTTAACCGCCTTGAAATTGTCGACATCGATCATGATCAGGGTGACGGGGTACCTCTGCCGGAGAGACTTCTTGATCTCAAGGTCCAGAAATCTCTTGAAATAGCCGTGATTGTAAAGGCCAGTCAGCCAATCGACGACGGCCGAGTTCAAGGCCTCTTCATAATGGGACCGCAGCCTGTCCAGCTGCTTTTTCTTCTCCAGGAGAATTTTGACCCTGGCCTGGAGCTCCCGGCCGACGATCGGTTTGACCAAGAAATCATCGGTCTGGAGCTCGATGCACTTGAGCCGGCTGTCCATGTCCTCCAGGCAGGTGATAACGACAATGGGGAGGTCCTTGCCTTTTTCCGAGCCCTTGACCTGGCGGCAGACCTCGAACCCATTCAGACCGGGCAAAAGGAGGTCCAACAGCATCAGGTCCACCCTCCCCGTTTGACAGAGTTCGACCGCATCCGCCCCGTTGGCCAAGCGTTCGACACGGAGGGGAAGATCCTTTAAAAAGTGCCGGACCAGTTCGGCATCGCTCTCGTTATCTTCGACCAAAAGGACCAAGGGCAGTTGCTTTTGCGGCTCCGGACCGGCATCGTCGGAGTGCTTGTCCACAATAAAAGACCACTGCGAATGATTGCGGATGTTCAGTTGATCCCGGTACTGTCTGAGGGCGATCAGAGAGTTCGCCCGGGCGATGAGCTCTTGCGGTCTGACCGGCTTGGCCAGGTACTCCTCGGCTCCGGCCTGTCGCCCGGCGTGCTCGTTCTCCGGGTCGTCTAGGGCCGTGACCATGATGATGGGGATGCTGCGAGTCCGGGAATCCTCTTTCAGTATTCTGGCCACCTCAAAGCCGTTAATTTCCGGCATCATAACGTCCAGCAAAATTAGGTCGGGGAGCTCGCAGATAGCCTTATCGAAAGCTTCTCTGCCGTTCGACGCTCGGATCGTTTGGAAGAGGCCGGACGCGAGCACTTTCTCGAGTGAAGAAAGGGCAACTTGGGAATCATCCGCAATGAGCACCTTTTTCTTATAGGGCGCCCCGACCGGCTGCTGCTCCTGTTGTTCCATCGGTCTGTCTCCTAAGAATTGCCTCTGGCTTAAGGCTCATGCTCATTTCGCGGCCCGGCCTTCCCTCGCCTTTCCGTCCGAAGGCATAGGGACTGGTTCCGCCTGAGCCGAACCCAGATTCCCACAGGCCCCGCCCCCGGTCAATCATCTTTAGGGGGGAATCGAAAGGTGATGTTTGAATGAGGAATATCACCTCTGGGGGTAAGATAACACCGGGGAGCTTTGTTTGACGGATTGAGAAGATTGGTATATTCTGGAAAAGGTGAAATCTACGATGGCCCGGCTGAGGAAGCAGATCGCAGGAGCGGCCCTGGGTATCGCCGTTTGCCTGGGAATTTTCCTGTTGGCGTCGTCAGGCTGCAAGAATACGACCACCCCCGACGAGAAACCCAGGATCACCGTCCGCAATGACTGCGGCATCGCTGTGGATATCTTTATGGACGGAGTCTACCAGTTTTATCTGGAACAAAAGGAATACTTATACATCGAAAACGTGACGCCGGGGAAACATACACTGGAAGCCAAAAAAAAGGGGACCGAAACGTTGCTCAAGACTGTATCGGCTGAAATCTCAGCGACTTCGAGCTATACGTGGACGATCGGGAGCACAGCCAGCGTAACGATCATCAATCACTACGGAGAAAAGCTCAGCGTGTATGGAGACGGCGCCTACCAGACTGACCTCGAGGACCAAGAAAGCGATTTGGTCCAGAATGTCCCCTACGGGGAACATCTTTTTGAGGCCAAAAGACCGAACCAGAGCGAAGTCTTAGCCTCGACCCGCATTGAAGTCCTCGGGGACAATGGATACACTTGGACGATTACCAAGTGAGTCAACAATCAGGGTTGACCTTCCCCCATTGATTTGAAAGTTTAGTGGCCTTGAAAAACCCGTGACTTTTTAGGCCAATATCGAAATAGACATAGAAAGTGTCCCGGTATTTGCCTATTTTTTTTGATTACTTATCTGCCTTCACTTGGCCTGCCGGTTCTTCCCTCGTTTCTTCTACTTTCTTTTCCATTGTTGCCTTGTCTTCTTCGGTGGATTCCGTCGTTATCAGGCTTTTGCCGCCCTCCGGTGCCTTCGGGGGGGCCGCTTTCTTTTCCGCTTTTATTTTTTTCCCCTTGCCCTCTTCGGGGGCTTTTTTAGGCTTCTCGCCTCTGCCGCCTTCTTGTTCTTTCTGGGGGGCTGCCGCCCTTCCCTCCTTTATCTTCGCCATCTCTTCCGTTCTCTTTTCGTTGTCGGCAATCACCCTCAGCCTATTATTCACAGCCCTGATATTCGCCTTCAATTTTCTAACGAGGGTATCTTTGTCGGCCTGGGGAGATTTGATCCCCTTTCCAGACAAGAAAGACAGCCGATCTTTCAGTTTGTGTTCGAAATATGCCCTATGCTGTACTAGCATCTGCACCCGCCTTAATCCCATTCTTTCCTCCTCTCAGATTTCGTTATTTTTCTCGGGCAGATCATAGATTTTGCAGAGCTTTCCTTTCCCTGCCGGCAGATAGTTGCCGAAGGTATCTATATCAGGATTTTAGCCAAAAAGCCATCGCATTTATGAGCTCCAGTGGACCGCACACTGCTTTGCCCCGGCAGGACCCGGCACCCCTTACCTGCCCCCCGCTCGTCTGCTCCCCGGATCCTGGGCCATATTGATATCCAAAGCCTATGTTAAGTGATCTTGTCCCCTTTCCGCTGCTCTCAGCTCAACTTGACACCCGATCACGCTCCGATTTATCTTCCCTAACGATGGGATGAGGCAACCATTCGTCGGTCCGGATCGTCTATTCTATTGAAATCCGACGTGGAGGACTGGCCCGATGAGAAAATCCCTTTTCGTTCTGGCCTCGCAAGGCCTGGCTGCATTCGTGTTTCTTGCCGCTGTATCATCCATAACGGCCATTGCGCAAACCGCTCCGCCGCAACGTGCCGAAATACTGATCCTCGGGACATATCACATGGCCAATCCGGGTCGCGACATCTTCAACATGTCGGCGGATGACGTCCTCGCGCCCAAGCGGCAGGCCGAAATCGGCGAGCTCAAGATCAAGATCTCCGGCTGCATCA
>DQHV01000330.1:14804-14985 GCA_003524335.1 Candidatus Aminicenantota bacterium
CTGCTCTATATGAACGACGATAAGAAGGTCGCGCAGGACGTCGGATTCTACTACCGCGAAGCTCACCTGGGAGAACCGGGCGACTATGCCGGACCGGACCTGCTGGCCAGTTGGTATCAGCGGAACATTCGCATATACAACAATATAGCCAATATCATTAAATCCCCGAATGAACGTGTGC
>DQHV01000397.1 GCA_003524335.1 Candidatus Aminicenantota bacterium
TGAAATAGTCCGCCGTCAGAGCCAAGCACAGGTGAGCAGGGGAGATGAGGATCCCGGTGAAACCGCTGACATAGGCAAAGAGCGCCAGGAAAGGATCGGGAGATCCAGCCCCGACGATGGGCACGAGCAAAGGGAAGGTGATGGCCACAAAGGCCTGATTAACCCCGGTGAGAAGGGCGACCAGAAAAGGCGCAGCAAACAGAAGGATGTATCCGGAGACCCCGGCGGGATCTACGACCCGGGCGACGGCGTCGAGAGCGCCCGAGGTCTCCAGAATCCGTTTGAAGACCATAAGCGCAGCGGTGAGAAGTGCGATCCGCGGAGAAAAACCCATCCGGACGACCGCCCAGCGCACGGCGAGCTTGCTCCGGGAAAAGATTTGGGTGAGGAGCGCCGAGATAGCAAGGGCCACCAGCATCTTGAGCCCGGCGGCAAAGACCAGGATTATTGTTAAAAGGATTGGCCAGAGGCCGAGGACAACGCCCCAAACGTCCCGCCAACTGCCTCTTCCGCCGGGCTCAGGTCTGCCGGCAGGAACATTCCGGAAAAGGACGACAAGCCCCGTGGCCGCCGCCAGCACCGTGAAGGGGAGCTGATACAGGCAGAGAGTGGCGATTGGGATGCGGAAGATCGTCGAGGCCAGGATGATGTTGAGGTAAAGGGGCCAGCAGTATTCCCAGATGTGGCGAAACCAGTAATTATAAAACGTCTTCCAGGCAGGGCTGAGGCCCCAGCGCCGGGCCGCTTCTTCCACGATGGGCGCTCCCATCATCGCCCCGGCCATCATGGGCAGCAGCCCCAGCACGGCGGAGGGGATGGCCAAGATAAGACGCGGGTCCCGGACGAGGCGCCTCAGAGAGTCGACCAGGCGACGGGAATGGTTGGCAGCCTGGAGATACTGTCCAAGGTAGAGAACGAGTAGGACGATGCCCACGAGCTCCAGGGTGGTTTGCGATGTCAGTCCCTCAAGGGCGGCCCGGCCGAATCGCCGGGGCCCAAGGCCGAAGAGCGCGCCGACAAGGAGACTGTTCAGGGCTAAGGCCAGGCCCAGGTCTACTTTCCTCCTTATGAGGATAAGGAGAAAGGCAATGATGAGGCCGATCTTGATAAGGGTGACCATGAAACTCCTATTCTACAGCAAACAAAAGCGAGACGATACTGTGAGCGGATTTTCAAACGTGGTAATATAAAACCGATTGGAAAAGGAGTCCCGCTAGAAAGGAGCCGTGCCTTTGACCCACAAACAGCAGCCTTCGCCCTATGATGCTCCGGAGATCTATGACCTTTTGTTTGAGTCGTTCGACTTCGACCTCCCGTTCTGGCTCAAGGTGGCGAGCGAGGCGGACGGCCCCGTGCTCGAGGCCGGCTGCGGGACGGGCCGGGTGCTCTTGCGCCTGCTGGAGGCGGGGGCGGACGCAGACGGTTTCGACCTGAGCGGGCCGATGATCGAACGCTTCTGGGCCAAGGCTCGGGGCCGAGGCTGGCGCAAGAGGGCGATCGTGGCCGACATGAGGGAGTTCTCTCTGCCGCGCCGCTATGCGCGGATGATCTGTGCCTTCAACGGTTTCGCCCACTGCGAGACGACCGAAGACCAGATCCGGGCTCTGCGGTGTTTCCGCGAGCATCTCGCGCCCGGAGGGGCGCTCGTCCTTCACATGTCCTACCCGGGTCCCAAGTATTGGACCGAGCCCGACGGTGTACCGACCTTGGAGATCGAGGCCAGGAATCCTCTCACGGGGAGGATGATTCAAATGTGGGACACCCGGACAAAAGATCCGGTCGCCCAGCTCCAGCGCTCTGAGGTCGAGATTCGGGAAGTCGATGAATCCGGACGGACGGCCGCTTCCCATCGATCCGCAACTTCCCAGCGATGGGTCTACCGCTTTGAGCTTGAGCTGCTCTTCCGCGTTGCGGCGTTCTCCCGCTGGACGATCTGGGGAGGCTTCGAGGGGAAACCCCTCGCTGACTCCCAAGACCAGATGATTGCTTGGGCCTGGAGGGATTGAGGCCCCGGCCTCAGCGCCTAACTTCAGGAGCAGAACGGGCAGGCTGGGGCGTAATTCGCCAGGATGACAGGTGGTCTTCCAGGAGCCTGCGGGCGATCCCGGCCAAGGCGGGCATCACTTCTTCGATGGCTAAGCCCATCCCTTTGACCGGCTTCGCGAAAGAAATGTGGACATGAGTGCGGACGCTGCGCGGAAACAGCATCTGCTGGCTGAGCTGAAGCACTTCGGCCAGTTTCTGCCGCCGGGCCGGGCTCTTCCGGATTCTGACGACCGGATTCCGGACGAATTTTCTCGCCAGCGCGCCGCTGGCGATGGTCACCTGAAGCCATGATTCGGGAACCTGGCGGAGCATGATTTCCACACTCCGGGACCAGCCTTGAATGGATTCCCCTGCTCCCGGGCTTACTTCCGGGTCGGGTTCCACATCGCCGTGGGCGAATATCAACAGAGAGCCGCCGCTTCGGAGATGGTCGATCGAAGCCCGCAGCGTCGCCGAGCGGCCTCCGGTTTCCGGTGGGACAAAGATGAAATACTGGCGGGCGGCCGAAAAGGCTCGGGTAAAGGGGACGTCCGAGAGAAGGACCTTGACGTCTTTCCTGGGGATGCAGGAAAGGATGGCCACGGAGTCCAGCGCGCCTGGGTGGTTGGAGACAACGAGTAGGGGTCCGTCCGCGGGGATCGATTCCGTTCCCCGGGCGCTGACGGTCAGCGAAAAATCAGGCAGGATCCGGCGGGCACCGCCGCTGATTCCTGAAGACTCGACTTCAGCGTCCGCGCGGGCGGCGATCCGCCCGAACCGACCGGCCGGACGTCTGAACAGGGGCCCCAGCAGCCGGCGCATCACTCCAGTGCGCCCGATCCCGAGGGCATAACCGATCTCATCGATGATCTTTTCCCTATAGGCCGCAACCACTTCTTCCTGGCCGGACAGCGGGTTCATGGTTTTCCGCTTTTCGGGGCCTCCTGCTGGCGCTATCATGATGAATGGGGCCGGGTTAAGCTAACCGGCGACCAGGATGAGGGCGCGCCGCCATTCCGGATGGCGCTCCGCATCCTCCATTGCCTGCTGCAGATCGGTGAGCGGGTACTCGGCGTCAATCATCGGCTGCGGTGCAATCGTTCCGTCCTCCAGGAGCCGGGCCGCCGCTTCCCAGTAGTTAAACCCGACCACAGCTTGCAGCGCGGCGTTCGATGGACAGACGAGCGCGATCCCTTTCGCACGCAGCGGCTGGTACATAAGGTCGAGGCGCTTGCGCGATGTTCCCATCAGCACGCAGACCGCCTGATTGTCCAGGGCCTCGACCAGGCTGTCGACGTCGCTGGCTCCGCAGCACTCCAGCGCCCCGGCCATCGGGCCGTATTGGCGCACGATGGCGCGGACGGCTTCAGGATCTCGCCCGTCCCGGCAGTCTATGCCCAGCGCGCGAGCCGCTTCGATCTTCTGCTTTTCGATCTCCAAACCTATCGGGCACAGACCATGCCGTCTCAACAGCCAGGCGGCCAGGACTCCGATGAATCCCATGCCACGGACCAGGACCGGTTGTGTCTCGCCGCGCCGATACCGCTCCGGCACGGCCATTCGCTGGAGATCCGCGGCCTCGCGCAACACGGGCATCGTGATCAGGTTTGGGTAGAACAGCGCCTGGACGTGGATCATGGCGACGGCCAACGGATCGGCGAAGCAGACGGCCCGAGGGTCGCCATGGTTCACGACTACGGGGCGGTCGGCGAGGGCATATTCGGCGAAACACCTCATATCCCAGTCGCGGTCCGCCACCAGGTTGATCCGGACCACCTGATCGCCGACACGAACGCCGCGCACCTTGCGGCCGGCCTGAACCACTCGGCCGACGGCCTCGTGGCCGTGGCTGCCCGGCGGCGCCGGGAGAGGATGGAGTTCGTTGAGAGTGTGCGACAGCTTCCAGAAGGAGTTGTCGCTGCCGCAAATGCCCACGCGGGTGATGCGCACGAGCACCTGATCGTCATTCGGGACCGGCGTCCCGACCTCGACTATCCGGTAATCGCGCTCGCCCACAAGCTGGGCGGCTTTCATCGAGGCAACTCCTTTTCAACTCAACGCGAACGGGTCGGGAAGGCTCTCCGGCGGCACTTCGAGCTTCTCGGGGTTTTCGATGAGGTCGGTCAGGAGGTCGATCGTAGCCCTGAAGTAGACGCCGTCGGAAATGCGTTCGTCCAGGCTGAACTTTAGGTTCATAACGTCCTCGACCTTGAGTTCACCGCGCTCGTTGATGACCGGTTCTTTTTTCCGTCGGCCGACGGTGACGAAGAACGGCGCATTCCCCCATTCAAACAGGTGGTGGAAGACCGCGTCGGCGCCGATGCTGCCGAGGTTGGCCAGAAACGCGCTGGTGTACAAGGCGTCTCCTTTAGTGAACGATGCCGGCAGCAGCCCGAAGTAGTCGAGAGTCCGCACCGCCCCGGTGGCCAGGCGGATCAAGCACCGGGGCAGCCTGGTGACGATGTTGGACGCGCCTTCATCTCTTGACGAAGTGCTCCGTTTGGTCCCTTGCACGACGGAGGATACGCGCTCGACTACGTCGGCGATAGTAGAACGAGGATCAAAGGTGACCTTGACGGTGGTCTCGGCCGCTTGTTCGTTGAGCTCGCGCTTGACGATGAACGATAGGTCGATGGTCCTTCGCTGATAGATGCGGCGGCCGACGACAAAGCGATTGGCCTCCGGCCGCAGGGCCAGAGTGCGGACTCCGGCAGCCAGGACGACATGGAAGAGCGATATCTTTTTCTCCCAGGCCGCATTGGCCGTGTCGAGCCAGGCCAGGGTTTTACCGATCCTCAGGCGCTGGGAATGGTAGATCNNGTGTCAACCCTAAGACTCAGGCCGGCGAAACTTGAGGTTTCCGCTCCCAGCGCATTCCCGGTCGTTGGTTCCGTCCCGAATTTCTCTGAGGAGACACGGAATTTTGGGGTCGGCGATGGGCCCTCATTTTGAGCTCATGCTCCAGGCCGTTGTCCGTAGCGAACAGGCCGGCCGCTGCCGTCTCGACGGGGATCTTCATNNTAGTTTTCGATATCCTGAGGGAGGTCGTAGTTGATGACCATCTCCAGGTCGTCGATATGGAGCCCCCGCGCCGCGACATCGGTGGCCACGAGGAACGAAAACTTCCCGGCCATGAAGTCGTCGATGATCCGGAGCCTCTGACTTTGGGGCAGGTCTCCCGACAAGTAGCGAGCGCGAAAGCCGTTGAGCTCGAGCTTCTTGGCCAGCTTGGAGGCGCTGTGCCTCATGTTGGTGAAGATCAGGGCGTTGCGCGGCTTCTGCTGGTGGAGGATTCCGAGCAGCAGGTTGGCCTTGATGTGGCTTTTCACGTGGTAGAGCTTCTGGGTGATCGTATCCACGGTCAGCTGCTGCGGCGTGAGTTCGATGAAGGCCGGATGGTTCAGGTATTCGGACGCAATCCTTCGCGAGACCCGGCTCAGGGTCGCGCTGAACAGCATGCTCTGCCTGGCGCTGGGGGGGACCATCCCGGCCAGCAATCTCTTGATGTCCGGCAAAAATCCCATGTCGAACAAGCGGTCAGCCTCGTCGATCACCAGCCACCCGACCTCCCTGAGCCGGAGATGGCCTCTCTCGCTGAGGTCGAGCAGCCGGCCCGGCGTGCCGATGACGATGTCCACGCCCTTTTTTAGCAGGGCCAGCTGGCCGGGGTACCCGACGCCCCCGAAAAAACAGCCGACGGTGAAGTCGAGATGGCGGCTCAAGAGGCGCGCTTCGCCTTCGATCTGGACTGCCAGCTCGCGGGTGGGCACGATGATCAAGGCCTTTTTCCGCTGGGGAATTCCTTTGCCGAGCAGGCGCTCGAATATCGTAACCAGGAAGGCGGCGGTCTTGCCGGTCCCGGTCTGTGACTGGACGGCGGCATCCTTTCCCAGGAGCGTTTGGGACAGGGTCTGTTCCTGGACGGCCGTCATTTCCGTGTAGCCCCTCTCCGTGATTCCGCGGAGGAGGTTCGGATGCAGGTTCAATTCGTTAAAATACATTCATTTTCCTTTTGATTAAATTCTCAACATGATGGGATGATCGTCAGACGAATCACTTATTCGGGTGGGAAAAACAATTCGGTATGACTATTTCCTACCAGAGGTTTAAGTTACTATTATACACGAAGCGCAGGTCTATAGCAATAGAAATTTCAGGATTCACAACCTAAGGCGGGAGCGTTGTTCTTGTCGCCGCCGTCCGCAACCCTAGATCGCCGGGCCTCTCCGAACTCTCTCCGCAATTCGGCAAACAGCTCTTTCACCGGGATGATCTTGCTGGCGCGGTAGGCGTTGGCGCCGGCGAAGGCGAACCCGTGTTTCAGCCGGCCCTTCAAAGCGCTGATGAGGGCCAAGGCGATACAGTAGGGGCTGGATTGCCGGGTGCAGGTGACGATGCAGTGATAGGGGCACTTGAACGGCTTCTTCTTCCCGGCTTCGACATCATCGATATATTGGTTCCGGATGGCCCGTCCCGGCATCCCGACCGGGCTCTTGATGATGACGAGGTCTTCCCTTTTGGAAGTTATGTATGTCTTCTTGAATTCCGGGGAAGCATCGCATTCTTCCGTACAGACGAATCGGGTGGCCATCTGGACTCCCGAGGNNAGCTTGTCCAGGGAAAAGCCCGGGTCTTGGATCTGTTCCGGCTTGAAGCCGAGATGCCCTCCCGCCAAAGGTCCTTCGACGACGAAGGCATCGGGAAGATAGCCGTACTTTCCCATCCACTTACGGATGAGCAGGCCGGCCGCCCTTGCCGAAGAGACGATCGGAACGAGTTTCGTCGTTCCAGCCCCTTTGAGGAATTCCGGGAGGTTGAGGGGCAGTCCCGCCCCCGAAAAAATGATGTCGATCTTCTCTTCTACGGCTGTGCGCACCATGTCGCCGAAGTTGGACAGGGCCACCATGATGTTGACGCCCAGTATTCCCTTGGTCATTTCCCGGGCTCTGCGGATCTCACGTCGGAGGGCCCGGACATTGGCCTCCAGGAAGTTCGAGAATCCATCCGGTTCGAGCATGCCGATGCCCGCCGCAGCGATGACGCCGATGCCGCCCTGGTTGGCCACGGCCGAGGCCAGCCCCGACATTGAAACCCCGACTCCCATTCCTCCCTGGATGACCGGGATTCGGGCCGTCAATTCACCCATTCTCAGATGTTTCCAGTCGTTCATCAGGCGCGGTTTTCCATTCTCCGTTCTTTGGTTTCAACAGAAGGGTGCGAAAAGAGGACGTGGCTAAATGGCTGGGGCAAGATAACCGGGTCTTCCAATTTCACAACCTAGTGCTCAAAAAAAATTATACCCTCTTCGTTCCCCGATAGCAAGGAAAGGATAAGAAACAGCCCTTTAGAGAAAACGGGCGGAGCAGGGAGGGACCTCGAAAGAATTGTACTGATTTGATCGGTCCGATAGATTGGCGATCAGCCGGACTTCACCTGCCGGACCTCCCTGCGAGCGGATAAGATAGAAGTCGTCCCCCATCAAGCCCCGGACGTTCACCCGCCCCCCCTGGAGGGCGATCGCCTTCCTCAGCAGCTTCCGGCCCCGCTCGTCCACGAGGGCGAGGTCATCGCTCTCGATGATCATATTGTCGAGCGCCCCTGCGGCCAAGGCATAGAGCTCCCTCTCGTTTGGAGTCAGACTGATGTCCTGGCTCCGCAACAGAAGGCAATCCGGGTCATTCAGCCATAGCTTCCGGTGCAGAAATGAGCGCATGATTGAATTTTTCAGCGCGTAGTAGGCGTTCGGGCCCTGAAACGCCCCTCGTTTTGTTTCCCAGTGAGGAGCGGTATCTTCGCCGATCCTCATGCCTTCTACGAACCCCGCCGACGGGAGCAGGGGAGCGCCGCAGCCCAGGATGAAACCGTCACCGACCGCCTGGCGGATCGTCTTCATTCCTTCCCGGTAGGCCTGAATTGGTGTCGCTCTTTCAGCCCGCTCACCGGGCATCGCGGCCGCAAACAGGAAATCGACCTTTAAAAAGGAGAAGCCCATCCTCCGGAGCGCGGAAAATGTCTGCCCCAGCCATTCCTTCACGTCGGGAAGGGTAGTGTCCAGGGCGTATATTTTTTTCCCCCAATTCCTGGAACACACTTCGGGCGCCCCGGCTTCCTGGACCATCCAGCCGGCGTGGTCCTGAAAAAGACCGGACGTCTCCGCGGCGCTGAAAGGGGCCGTCCAGATGCCCGCAATGAACCCTTGGGAGAACAGTGCGGCGGATGGCATGAACAAAAAAGGAATAAGCTGTGGCAATTTGAATCCGACAAGTGAATGTTGAATTCATTGTGTGAATAAATAAAGATTGGAGCGATCCTGCTCGGGGCAGCTTGTGCACTATCTTTTACGTTTTTCTAAATATCTCACTAGCCCAGACGAAAAACTCGTCGATCTTTCTCTCCATCTCTTTTCTGTTTTTGAATTTCGGGATTCCAAGAATCAGTGACACTTCTTCTTCTTCTCTTGAGGTCAAATAGTCTCCATCTTTGAGTTTTTTACGAACGTTCAAGAGTCTCAAGATCTGATCCCTTATCGTGTTGTCATCCGTCATTTAAGCCTCCAACGACTCAACCGCTTTCCTCTTTCTCTCCTGATCGGTATGGTAATGTAAAAAGCTCATGGCTATTCTGCTCGGTTGTTGCTATGAAGCGATATCCACTCGGCGTCCTACTTAATTCGAGAAGCCTTTGGACTCCCGCTCGTAAAGGCTATTTTTTCTGTTCCAAAGAAGGTTATCATTCTCTAAAATTACTTTCAAAAAATACAAGCCCGCAATCAAGGCATTTGTATTTGCGATATTCCGCTTCTTCGGGCAATTCCCCATGAGCTCCCCCTGGGCCCACGGCAGCTTTGTAGGGTATTTCTTCAATATTCATACTTTCACACTCAGGGCATTTTGTTTCTTCGGGCATTTTCTCCCCTTTTATTAAGTCACGCAGGTTTATTTTATAGCTATTAGCTGCGAATTACAAAGTCCTTCCTTTCACGCAAACTCGGACGAATCATAAATTATTTTAATCTTGGTTCTAAACGTAATGCGACCTCCGGAGATACGCTGCCGAGAATATTCCCGAGGTTGAGGTTACTGCAAAAAGAGGAGGGGCTACGGCAAGGTCTTTATTGTGGAAAGATTTATCTATTGTGCAGCTATCGGCTTTGGCTTGAAGATGAAAAGCAGCAGGTTAAGGACAAAAAGAACGACTATACTCAGCCAGAGGAACCAACTTTTTGTGCATCCGACAGCGAAGTTGTAAATCAAGAAAGCGATAATCAGCAAAGCTGCCGTGATAATTCCGCTGTTGACGATCGCTAGATTCTTAAGAACATCCTTTAACGCAAAGAAAAATAACACAGCCCAGCCCAACGGAAAAATTCCAAACATGCGCAGGAACAGCCCTTGGGTTTCAGGGAGAGCTAGGGCAGTCAGAATTTTTGCGGGCGCTAATGAGAAGATTAGAAACCAGAGAAAAAACAAGACAACAGTAATCCATAGCAGAAGCTTCGTGATCCCAGGTTTTTCAGCCATTTTTAAATCCCTCCTTCAGAGAATTTAGTGTTGTTAATGTTAATATAGGCCTAAAAATTTAAATGTCAAGTATGAGAAGGGTTTTCCACTATTTCTGTGAATAAACTTGTTTAAAAATGGGGAATTTGTTCTCTTATTTGTTTGATTTCGTTATAATTGTGGCGTATTGCACAACTTTTGGGCGCTCAGATTGCCGGCTGTGTCAGCAAAAGAGGGGTTGATGATGGGAACCAAGAACGCAAGACTCTCTCTTGCCCATGGAAAAGAGCTTCTTATCGTATATCACCTTGAACAACACATCTTAAGACGAGCAGAGGCGAAAAGCCTGGATTTTAAACTTGGCCGGATTAATTGACATCGCCAAGCACTTGGCCTATTCTTTGACTTTAGACTACTCGCGTGGAAGACAGGTGATAGAAGGAGCCGAAGAACGGAAGGGGAAATTCCATGAAGATTGCTGTTGATGCCATGGGCGGAGATTTTGGCCCCAGGATGACAGTAAAAGGGGCGGTGAGAGCTTCTGAAGACTACAACCTGGAAGTCCTCCTGGTTGGCGTTGAAGGGCTCATTAAAAAGGAATTCGACAAGCTCCATAGCACCAAAGGGAAAGTCACGATCATCGATGCGCCCGATCCGATCGGCATGGGAGAAGGGGTTTTTTCTTTCAGGAAAAAGAAAAAGTCTTCGATCCTTGTGGGAGCTCAGCTCGTGAAAGACAAGAGCGCTGATGCTTTTGTCAGCGTGGGGAATACCGCCGCGGTTGTCTTTATCTCAAAAAAGATATTAGGGGCTTTAAACGGAGTAGATCGGCCAGCCCTGGCCTTGCTCGTCCCCACCCTGAAGGGGCTGACTCTTCTTATTGATGTGGGGGCAAATGCCAACTGTCTTCCCCATCATTTGCAACAGTTTGCCTTCATGGGCCGGATTTTCATGGAAGGCGTCCTGGGTCTTAAAAATCCACGGATCGGGTTGATGAGTATCGGAGAAGAGAGCACAAAGGGAAATGAACTGACCAAGGAGGCTTTTGAAAGAATCCAAGCTTCTCCCTTAAACTTTATCGGTAATGTCGAGGGCAAGGATATCTATTCAGGAAAAGCGGATGTCATCGTGAGCGATGGGTTTACAGGAAATGTGGCTTTGAAAGCCAGCGAGGGAGTGGTGGAAATGCTTTTCTCCACGGTCAGGCATGAGATTATGAAAAATATATTGGCTCGAATCGGGTTTTTCTTGATGAATAAGAATTTGAAGAGGATTTACAAGAAGTTAGATTATTCTGAGTATGGAGGAGCTCATCTCCTAGGGATCGACGGAGTATGTATCATTGGCCATGGACGATCTAACTCCAATGCTGTGAAAAATGCAGTGCGGGTAGCTAAAGAATTCGTAATGAACAAAGTGAAGGAAAGAATTCAGCAAGAATTGACCCGTGCCACGCTAGGCCAGAACGGAATTTAAGCTAAAATGAGATTCGAAGGAAGTGTTTTTATTGTGAAAGGGACTTTCCAGGGAATTGGAGAAGCAATTAGAAATGCGGTTTTATGAATTTTGGCAATTGATAAGAAGATTAAGAAGAATGCCAATTTAGATTCCCGCGACTTTGCGAAAATGAAAGCCATAGATGGCAAATGATATCGCTAAGTCGAAGAAGCGGGGACGTCTTAGCAATGTCCAGGAAATAAGTTTCCAGTAATGCAATCTTTCTTTTCCTTTTATCCCTAAAAACCAGATTGATTTAAAGAATGCTTTGAAGTGACTGAATTTGAGATTGATTTTTTTCCTTAATGGTTTTGGTTTATATCCCTTTAAGAATGTTATCACGCGTTTATAATAGTGTTTGGGTGAATAAATCGTATTGAGGATTTTCTTATAACCATTCATGAGTGTTTCGACATTCATTTTAGGGATGAAGTTGAGTGAACAGTCCGTGTTATCACCAGATGAATCATTCAACAATCTATCTTCTTTTTTCAAACGATTATAAAGCCTTGTACCACGAGGTGCATTCAACAACCCAACCATAGCAGTGACAATTCCGCTCTTTTGGATAAAACTTATCTGTCTTTCAAAGATAGAAAGAGGATCATTATCAAAACCTACGATAAATCCCGCCTGAACTTCCAGACCGATGTTTTGAATTTTTTTTACACAAGCTATCAAGTTACGATTCTTATTCAGATATTTATTGCATTCTGTGAGGCTATCTTCATTCGGAGTTTCAATTCCGATAAAAACCTTTTTGAACCCAGCCTTGGCCATTAATTGCATCAGTTCCTCGTCATCGGAAAGATTTATAGATGCTTCAGTGGAAAAAGAAAAAGGATATCTTTTCTGTTTCATCCAATCGATTAGAGTCGGAAGAATTTCTGTTTTCAGTCTTTTCTTATTACCTATAAAATTATCATCTACAAA
>DQHV01000217.1 GCA_003524335.1 Candidatus Aminicenantota bacterium
TTCAACATGACCAAGCCCGTGTGCGACGGCATGATGGACCGCGGCTGGGGCCGTATCATCAATATCGGCTATCACCGGGTTGAGCAGTTAACCGCCTTCTCCGGGATCGCCGCTTATGCCGTAGCCAAGACGGGGCTCCTCATCCTGACCCGGTCCGCCGCGGCCTCCGAGCTCAAGTCCGGAATCACCGTGAACATGGTCTCGCCGGGGCTGATCGAAGGCGGGATCATGCCGACGGGAGGGAAGGTGTCAGCGGAGTTCTTCGGTACAAGATTAGATGTCGCCGAAGCCGTGAGCTTTCTCGCTTCAGACCGGGCCAAACATATCAACGGCACGAACCTGGTCGTGGCCGGTTCTTGGAAGATGTAGAGCTCGAGGCCTAAAGCCTCCCCCCGCGGGCGTGCTTGAGACGCTGCAAGAAAGGCTTGTCAAGGAAGCTCTTTTCGTCCAGCGCGCACAGCTGTCTAAACATCAACTTGGTGACCGTAAAGGTCAGGGTGTCGTGAGGAACATGCTGGCGCATGGCGATGTCGGTCGCGCCGATCGAAGCCTGAGCGATGTCCAGATTCCTAAACGGCTGGAACTGCGAGCAGCCCGACCCGAAGGGCGCGATGACCGGCGGCGGGTCGTCCGGAGCGCTGTGATACTGGGCTCCGATGGCCAGGGCGCTCATCTGATCGGGATTCACAAGGAAAGTGATGGTCTTGATGTACAGCCAGGCCTCTTCTTTCAGCGGCCCTAGGAAAAGGTGTGGATGCTCGGCCCGGTATGGTTTGGCCGCATTGATCCACTTCTCCATGAGGGCGTGCGAAGCCTTGAGCCCCTCGTCGTCGACGAGGAACTCGAGAAATTCTTTTCTTGACCGGAGCTCAATTCCCCACATCCAGTGACCGGCGCCGCCGCAGCCGTACCGGTCCTTAGTGATGTGGAGCGTCTTCCCCTGCAACCAGGGGTGGTAGAAAGAAAATACGCAATCCCGCCCCTCGGGTGAGACCCAGGGCTCGAACAGTGCCGGGTCCGGAGCATCATAAAAGCCGATGATCGGCGTCTTGATATCGAGCCCTTTCTTGAGGCGGTCGTGATTAGACTGTTTTTCTTTGGCCATGCATTATTTATCGCATGCCCCACTCCTTTTGGCAAGAGTCCGGTTGGACGACATTTGGGCCGCTAGGCCTTGATGGGCAAGAAAAGGCTTGACAAGGCCCTAAAACTAACATATACGTATACGTATGTGTTTAAGTTAATATGTAACTCATTAAACGCGCAGGTATGCAATGAATAAAAACATCTTCACCCGGGATGAATTCATCGCCAAGTTCAATCTACCGGATGCGTCTCTTCGGGAGTGGGAGAGGGCCAAGCTGCTGAAGCCGGCCGGGTTCACAGATGAGAAGATCCCGCTTTATTTGGAAGAGATGAGCGAAAGAGTGGCGGCCATTAAGAAGCTTACCGAGCTGGGCTACGAGACCGCCGAGATCCAGAAAATCCTCAAGAAGATCGGGTTACCCGGGGCCTCCGAAAAGAATCGAAAATTCAAGGACCCGGATCGGTNNTCGGAGTGTATGTCGATATCTGCGAGCTGGTCCGAGATCTTCAGCTTTTCGGCTACACGCTCGAGGAAATCAAGGAAGTTTCCGACTCCTTCCGGGCTTTCCTGGCCATCCAGGAAAACCCGGAGGCTTTTCCGCCGCAAGAGGTTTCCCGCAAACTCGAGGCCATGCTCAAGGAGGTCGATGTCTTGTTCGACAAGTTGGGACAGTTCCGGAAGGGGATAAAGCGGTGGGAGGACCTGTTGAAGAAAAAGAAAAAGGAGATATCCGACCTGTACGGCAGGAACCAGAAAAGAGAAGCCAAGAAATCCAAAGGAAAATAAGATGAAAAAAATCGTATTCATAGAGCCCAAGGCCCCCAACCTGCACATCTTTTCACGCTTCCCCTTGCCCCGGCTGGGCCCGATCATCCTGGGCACGATGATGAAGCAGCGAGGCTGGGAGGTGGAGATCTTTGTCGAGGAACTGCGGGAGATCGATTTCGCGGTTATGGAAACCGCCGACGTGGTAGGGATCTCGACTATCACATCGACTGCGCCCAGGGCCTATGCCATAGCGGACAGGATCAGGAAGCGGGGGATCCCGGTCCTGATGGGTGGGCCGCATGTGACTTTCATGACCGATGAGGCGCTGGAGCATGCTGATTTCGTGATCCGCGGGGAGGGGGAGCAGACCCTGATGGCTTTTATCGACGCTTGGGAAAGAGGCGAGAGTTTCACCGGGATTCCCAACCTGTCCTATGGAGAAGACGGCCGGAAAATCCACAACGCTGTGCGGCCCTTCCTGAAAGACCTTGATCAAATACCGTTCCCGGACCTCTCGCTGCTGAAATTGACGAGAAAAGGAATATCCAGGTTGAGAAGCATCCCCGTCCAGACAAGCAGGGGCTGTCCGTTTGACTGCTCCTTCTGCTCCGTGACCAGCATGTTCGGCAAAAAATACCGGTTCCGCTCGACCGGAAATATCATGGAAGAGCTGCGGCGCTATAACGAGCGCAAAAACCTCATTTTTTTCTATGATGACAATTTCACCGCCGACCGAAAACGGGCCAAGGAATTGCTGGAAGCGATGATCGGGGAGAGGTTCAAGTTCAAGTGGACGACCCAGGTGCGCGCCGATGTGGCAAAGGACTTGGAGCTGGTCAGGCTGATGAAGAAGGCCGGCTGCCATACGCTCTACGTCGGTTTTGAATCGGTGAACCCGGAAAGCCTGAAAGCCATGAAAAAAGGGCAGACTGTCGAGGAAATCGCGGCCGCTATAAAAGTCCTGCGCAAGCATCGGATCGGCATTCACG
>DQHV01000381.1 GCA_003524335.1 Candidatus Aminicenantota bacterium
TGCGAGTGGCTATAGGCCGTATTCCAATTCGTCGAGCCGTCCGTAACGGCAGACCAGGTTCCAGCAGTCAGCTTGGCCAGTCCCGTCGAGGCGCTTGAATCCCAGCCAGTCCCACCCTTGCTGTTCGCCAACGTCGCCGTGACGCTCCATGTCCCGGCCGTAATTGTCGGGATCCCGGTCGACGCAGCCGTGGTTATGCCCGTGCCCCCGCGTGAGGTGCTCAGGTATTGTTCGGCGGCAATGGCGCTTGCGGATGACCAGTAGGCGGCGTAATTCGTTGTGCCCGAGCCGAGAGAGGGCATAGTTGCCCAGGCCAGGGCCGCTGCGCCGTCTGTCTGAAGGACTTGAAGCGCTGCACCGTCAGCCGCCGGCCAGGTGTAGGAAACAGCCGCTGAGGGCGCCCCCGCAACGATTGTCGTGTCGTTCGCCCCACCTTCGAGGACAGNNCGAGGACGAGTGATCCGCCTTTGACCGCGCCACTTGCCGTGACCGATGTCACAGATGGCGTAACCGTGGCACTCCACGTACCGGCCGTAATCAGCGCCAGGCCCGACAAAGCGGACGAGTCGATGGCTGTCCCGCCGGCAGCGGCTGTTATGTGCCCCGATCCGTCGGCATAAGCAGCCTCCAGCATATCGCCCGTCCCGGAGGCCGTGGTAGGCGTCCAGAGTCCGGTTGCAGATATATAGGCCAGGATCTGGCCGTTGGTGGCCGCCGTCTTGCTTACGTCCTTGATGTCCTTGAGCTTGAACAGGACGGGCTTGAAGCTCTGCGCTTGGAGCAGAAAAGCACACAGGAAAAATAGAAGTGTCCGCGCAATTGTTTTTTTCATCTCACGCCTCAGTAACTAAAGGTGGCATTGCAAGCCGTCAGGTTATTTGCCCCGTCATTGTTCACGATTTGGAAAAGCCGAATATGAGAAATCCCGTGAAGCTCGACCGGTTCCCGCGCTCTGACGACATTTGCAACCGCCGTCTCATTCGTCGGTACTTCAATCCGCGTCCAATATGAGGTTGTCCATGTGGTGCCCCCGTCATAGCTTGCCTGGAACTCGAAATAGACGAGTGAGGCGGACCCGGCAGCACGGGTAAAGGTGACGACAATTGATCCGACTGACGGCGCTCCGGGAGGCCAAGTCAGGTCAATGGGAATGGACGTGAAATCCGTCCCGTTGACCTTGGTTACGGTTGCATTGACAGCAACCCCGGCAGCCAGGAAATCCGTTTTGCTCCTGAATGAGCCCGGCCCGGGCATCGCCAAAATGATGGCCAAAAAAATGATAAGACTTAGACGCTTCATGGTAGTCTCCTCTTTGATTTCGCCTTCCTCATCATCCGGTCGACCGGGGCAGTCTCTATCTCGCGGGACATAACGGCGATTTCAGCGGGCCCGAAGTTTCGCGGAAAATCCCGCAAAAGCTCCTCAGCCTTGGCTTCCGGCAAATCCTTCTCCTCACCCGGAGCAAAGATAACCCTCCGCCCGCCATGCCAGCCCCTATAGGCCGCCAATTGTTCGGTCGCCGTGAATTTCACTCTCATTCACATCACCTCCCTCGATTTGGTTTGGAGGGGGGAGCGGCCCCCCTCCCTATTTCAGGACTCAGCTTCCGTAATCGTAGTATGAAATCTCCAGGACAGTCCTGGCCAACGCCAGGCCGTTGCCCGTTTTGACAATCTCGAACTGCAACTGGGTATCGGCCGGAACTTCCTGATATAGCGCGACGAGCGTCATATCATGGAAACTCCCCGCAACGAAGGTTGTTCCCGCTGCGCTATCCGGGCCGTTGGCGATCGACGCGATGACGTTGGTCACGTCCGTCAACTGGAACGTATTGTAATTGGTGTTTGCCTTGGCGCAGGCAGTGTCGGCCCCGAGCCGGACGCCGGTGATCTTGATTTTGCTCTTCGGCTTCCAGAGGGGAATTTTGATTGCGTCGGAGTCGATGGCGATGACTCCGAGCACAAACGACTTTTGAAGTTCAACGTAAGGTCTGCTCATATTGTCCTCCTATCAGACAGCCACGTTGTAGCCGATGGCGACGCAGGTATCCGTCGCGGGGTAAATGCAGATGAAGTCCTTGCGGAAACGGACGTTGAGAATGTACTGGTCCACGTCGTTGTCGAAATCCACGGTCAGCTTCCATCCGCCATCATTCCCGAGAATCCAGGCCCGCTTGTTGACGGCAAAGAGCAGGGTATTGTCCGTGGTGACGCCGTCATAGACGCCCGTCGCGTTGAGGTTCTCGCGGATTTTTTCCGACACAATGACCGGCGAGCCGTAGAGCCTTCCGACCTCACCCGTGAGGATCATCGCCTGGGGACCGTACTTATCGACGGTCAGGAGCTCGGTCAAGCCCCGGAGCTTGTTATAGCTTGTGATCCCGGCAAGCCAGGCAATTTCGCTCGGGATGAGTCCGTACTTGCCCATGTCCACGAGCAGGCCGCGCACGGTATCCTTGTCGAAGGTTCCGAGGTCGTTGAAGGCGGTGGACACAACGAGCTTGCGCAGACCTTTCCAGGCTTTACGGTGATCCTTGGAATCGGTGACATCCGAATCCTGGTGCGTTGCGGTTGTATCGCCGTTAATGATGACATCTTCAACCGCAAGCGCGGCAGACTTGGCGATAGTGTCTTTGACGCGGGGCAGGATGGGGATAATGGAATTAGCGTCCAACTCTTCAGACCAGATGGACCGGGCCCGGAGCTTCTTCGAGGTCAGCGTCTTTTTGCCCGTGGTGAGTTTGGTGGNNAGGCATCAGATAGAAGGTCATGTCACCGAGTTCAGTCGGGATCTCGTAGGGGTTTCGGGGCATAGCGATTTCATCGAAGAGAGCTGCAACGCGCGCCTCCAGCCGGTACTTCTCGATGAGTTGTGCGCTGAGAGTTGTCGGTACCCACTCGGTGCCCTCTGTGGCTGTGGCCGTATCCATCGCCTTGCGCAAGGCGGATGAGCCCTGGCGCAAGTCCTGCCACAATTTGAGTTGTGTGGGATGAGTGCGCAGAAGGGATGACACGATATAGACATCGTCCATCCGGCTTTGGAGTTCCTGCTCNNAAAGGTCCAGCCGGCGGTTCGGTTCTGCTTTCTGCTCTTTGCTCTCCGCAAAAAGCGTATCGAACTCGGCGCTCTCTTCATCGGTAAACGCAGTACCGCTCTTCAGCTTCTGGATAAGCTCCAGCAATCGAGCGTTCATTCTTGTTTTACCTCCTTGGGATTTGGGAGACACCTTTAGGGTCGGGCCGGCCTGGGGTATCTCGGGACCAGGGACGGCTTGCTTTATCTCAACGGGCGCAGGGCCCGGATCATCTATCGTTGTTACGGGCAGTTCGGCGACGGGTGTAATACCGGCGTCTTCGTTGCCCTCTTCAGCTTCCTTTTCCTTGAGAATATCCACCACAACGTCTTCGACAAGCCGTGGCTCCGGCTGCACCTCGGGCATGACGCTCTTCGTGACGAGGCCCTTGGCGATTGCGTCATTCACGGCTTCTTGGTTCGCCGGGATGAGGATGAGGGAATATTCGAGAAGTTCGGATTTCTTGAAATCCAATCCCGTTGTCACCTCGTGCTCCTCGCCGTCCGAATCCTGCACCTTGTCCTTGAGCGGTACGGTCTCCTTTGGGATAAACCCGATGGACCAGCCGATGAGTTTCATCCTGCTCAAGACCCAAGCGTCATTGACCAGATCGGCCAACTTGCCGCTGAGCTTCTCCTCCTCGGGATTGAGGAAGCGCGTCCCGGCATAGTAAGATTTTCCTTCCTTGCGGAAACCGATGTTCGCTCCGATGACGGGAATGGGATCGAGCCCCGAGTAATTATGCCCGTAGAGAACAGTCGGCTTCTTGCGGAAGTTCTTGGTATCGATCCCGTCGATCCGGACGATATCGCCCATCCGGTCCTTAACCTCCTTCGAGATGCGGTGCCAGATGGTGCGCGTCTCCTCGTTTATCTCGCGGATGTCGATGTCTTCGGCTTCAAGCGCCTTGATGATTTTATCTGCCATTTTCTTACCTCATTCACTCCTGACTTCGGGATAGGTCGAGCATTTGCATTCGCAGACGTTGCCTGCGCTGCCCGCCGGATCTCCCGGATGCTGCAATTCCTCCCCGTCTACGATGAAGGGGTCATTGAGCGCTATCGGATCGTCCGAATATTTGCGGTCCGCATCCATGTGCGCCTGCCGGCTATTCGGGACGAATGAGCAAAGCCAACCCTTGAGCTCGACAAATTCGGTCTGCTTGTAACCCTCCAGTTGCCCCCAGTTCTCAACCTTCGCCGCTTCGGTATGGGCGATGAGCCGCGCATGGGATGGGCTGAGCTCAAGTAATTTCTCGCGCAGATTCTTCGCTAATTCCTCAACCGTCCAGTTCTCCTCAATTCCGAGCTGAACTTGGGCCGCTATCTTTTCGAGCGTCGTCCGGTTTATCTTCGTCCCGGAATTAAGGATCAGATTATCGAGCTCGGCCCGCATCTCCGGCGTTATCCGAAACTTGTCTTCTCCTCTGAAAATCCGCTCGTTGGGCGGGACATAAAGCTTGCCTTCCGATATTTGCATGCCCGCATCTCCGGCTTCCTTGAGTGCTGTCATGTAGTGACCCAAGAATTTGTCGGCATACGCCTTGGTCTCATCGTCAATGTCGAGAAGTGCGAGCGCACTGACGGCGGAGNNCCCGCCACTTCATCGGCCTGGGCCTTGAGATAGTCCTCAACCCGGGAAAGAAACATCCGCTCCTTGCGCCCGACACGCCGAATGAAATCCTCCCATAGGACTTTCTTTCGCGTCTCAGTCTGCCAGAAGGACGGCTCGCGTTTGGCCTCAAGTTTTTTTATTCCTTTCTGACCTTTCGGTTTCGAACCGTCACTACCAACCCCGACCATCGAAACCGGCATATAATACCTATCGCCGCCCACATAGGGTTCTTCCCCATACATCTTATCCCGGACCTGATTGGGGGTACGAACGCCGTTCGCGATAAGCGTTGCCGCAATTTTCGATTTCCTCTCCTCATCCTCCTGGAGCGCCTTGATATCGGAGTAGTCGAAGTCGAACCAGTAATCCTCGTTGAAATGCGGGGTAAGACAAAGGGTGAGCTTGTCGGCTAAAATATTGAGAACAGGAATTATCGAATCCTCCCATAGCTTTGTTTGCTGACTTTCCATGTTGGAATAGTTGGCGTATTCAAGCAGGCCCACAATGGATGGGGGCACGCTACCGGGAAGCACGGCTAATTGTTCTTCCCGATTCATTTTTCGCATTTCTTGATATTGAATATCCTTCGGCGCAATGCCCGTCTGCTGATACTTTATCCCGCCCCACGTCAGGTCAATCTTGCCTTTCTTCGATGGGCCCTTGTGTCTTTCCTCCCATTCCCTGAGAAACCGCTTGGCCTGCTCATCGGTCAACATCTGATCCGTTCCGAAAGTGCCATTCGGTGTTGCGTCGTTCGCCATGAAGTTCTTATTGTAGGCGATGGCGTTGAATTCCATAATGGCTGAATTCTTCCCCGGCTCCATTACTCCCAAGCCACGGAAATAAGAATCCGGATTCGGCAATTTGAAGTGAATTATCTCAGATGGATCGAGTTCTTTTTCCTTGGCCGTCGGCGATTTGTGGACATAATGGCTGATGAATTTTTGCGGGTCGGACACGATATCGATCTGCTCCGGCTTCACCCACCAGAGCTCAACCGGCGGATTTGATTCGGAGATGGGCTGATCTTTGCCCGTCCCAACGAGATTCCAGAAGGCGTTGCCCGATATGATGAGATTGATGATCGTAATCTGTATTAATTCGCGGTAGGACAAGAACGGATTGGGCAGTTCGATCAGGCGGTTGATGTCTTCTCCCACGACCTCTTCCTGCTCAATCTTGTTTCCCTTCTTTACCTCTCGATAAACCCGAAGTGGCGGTTTTGTCGCATTTACGGCAATCGCCATCGCGCCCGCATAAATCCACGGTAGGGCCCGGAATGCGTCGATGAAGTCCCGATAAGTCGAAAGCTCCTCGGATTCAACGCGTTTAGACCACGGCGTTGACTCGATTTCCGATGACATGAATCCGGCCATCTTCTGCTTCGGCGCATAGCCCATCTTATTGAGCCGTCGTTCAAGATATCGATCGAGTAACTTCATGTCAGACTCCGAAGGCCCAGCCGACTTCGCCTTGCCGACAATGTGTATGAATTCCATAACGGACCGCATCCATCGCGTGGTTCTTGAAGGCAACAGGCTCAGGCAGGTCATTGTCGAGCTTATCCTTCTTCCAGCNNGGCTCCGGAAGATCGTTATCGAGCTTATCTTTTTTCCAGCGGTAGGACCCCTGTTCTGAGATGATATTCATCGATCCTTGGACAACATGAATCTTCTGTGCCTTGAGATAATCAATTCCGGTCCGTACCGAATCCGCCCCCTTCATTGCGGGCCTCACATTCAAGCCACACTCGAATAGTTCCTGAATCGATTTTGGCTCAGCCGAATCCCAATAGGAAACATCCTGAGAATTGACCCGTAAATCGGCCTTTATCTTGGCCGCCAACGCCTGATTCGTAAGGCCCGTTTGGTAGACTATTTCCTCAAGCCAAAATTCGTTTGACTTACGATAGATTTTTATGAACGCCGCCGGGTCAACCGAATATCCGAAGTCCCCGCCGTAAATGATTTCGTCAAATCGGATATCAGGCAAGGGCTGTATATCCCAGCTGAAGATATGACCGGTCGGCAATGCCCATAGACCCCAGCGGTAAATCTTGGAATACGTCGGATCATCCAGGCGGTTGAGGAGTTCGAGATACCGTTCTCTCATCTCCTTGATCGGGTTATGCTCAATCGTGGAAACATCGACGGAGCTATCAGGATGCTGTTTGTCAAAGAAGTCGACCTTGATCCACGGGGCCTGAGCCTCATCGGGGTTGAAGGAGGCCATAATCTGTTTGTAATGGCCCGTCTCCTCACGCAGGATGAGATCGACCTGCATGAAGTCCTGGCGGGTAAACTCCGTAAGCTCCTCCATCCAGATCGAGGTTATGCCCTTCATGGACTTGATTTTTTCGGGATCATCAAGGCCATCGAACAGAATCTGGTTAGTCCGGCCTGCCGGATTGACAAATGTGATAACCCGGTCCGACTTGTTATAATCGTGGATGATATCATTCTCTGCCAGGACCCGGCGGATGAGTTCAACACAGGACTCCTGGATCGTCTTGCGGACTTTGCGCAGGATCAGGAAGCGATGGCCGCCTTCGGTCATGGCTCTATAGAATATCTTGCGCCCGGCAAATTCACTCTTCCCGGATCCCCGCCCTCCGCATAGGATGAGATACCGTTCCTTGCGGTCAAGGAGAGGAAAAAAGTGATTACTTACCAGAATTTCCATTGCCTTCCTGATCTTTAACTTGGACGACTCGGATAGTCATAGCCACTTTCGTCGTCCCCGAATGTTCCGTATTTACATCCATCGGCAACAAGCGTGGATAAACATTGGAATAGAAGTCCGCCATTGATCTTACGTGATATTTCAGAAATTGAATGTGTCCCTCAATAGAACCCAATCCCTCATAGACGGCATTGATATTATCTTTGGCCAAGCGAGTAAATTTGTTTCGGTTACCCTTTTTGCGACCAGGGTTACCCGCCTTGAAAACCGTATTCTCACCGTTCTTTACGGATTTCATCCTTCCACCGTCACCGTGATCTCTTCATCGGCCTTAACCAACCTGGCCAAATCGCCGATGAGTTTATCGTTAGGCAAATTAAATTCAATGACCAACTTCCCCCCTTTGTCTCCAGTCGCCAGAATTCGAGATTGAAGCTGTTTTATCTGTGCCTTGAATATGACCTTCACTTCTTCCCCCAGATCCACTTCTTAAATCTCTTCCACCGCCCCCCGAGCGTCCTGGCCATCATCTCCTCGCGGATCGCTTTCAGGGCGCTGTTCGCCATAG
>DQHV01000168.1 GCA_003524335.1 Candidatus Aminicenantota bacterium
ATCATATGGCTTGAGAAGAACCTCAAGAATCCCGACGTTCTGATACTCGACGGGTCACCCGCTCAGATCTACACGGCCAAGCACATTCCCGGCGCCGTAAGCGTCGACCTCCTCTCCTGGTATGGTCTTCGGGAAATGCCGACCGCTGAAATGGAAAACCTCTTCCGGTCCTGGGGGATCAGTTCGGGGAAAAAGATCATCATGGTCGATCAGGGGGGCACCTTCCTGGCCACCCGGCTCTTTTATTCCCTCGCTTATTACGGCTTCCCCACAAAGGACCTTTTCATCTTGGACGGCGGTCTCTTCAAGTGGCAGGAGGCGGGATTGCCGGTCACGACGGATGTCCCCCCTGTCCCGAAGAGGGGCTCTTTCACGATCAAGAAGGTCAACGAAGACGTGAGGGTCCACCTCCCGGAATTCCTTACCGCGTCCGGGGACCCGGTCAACAACGTCCTGCTGGAAGCGCTCGGGGCCGACTGGCATTTTGGACAGGTCGCTCCCTTTAACAGGGCCGGCCATATCCCCCATGGCGTCCTGCTGCCGAGCGCCGACTTCTTCAATCCCGATAAGACGTTCAAATCTCCAGACGAGATCGGGAGCATGCTGGCCTATTTTGGCATCCGGTCTGAACAGCGGATCTACTCCTATTGCGGAGGCGGAATGGCCGCCAGTGTGCCGTTCTTCGCCCTGAAGTACGTCGTGAATTACCCCCAGGTCAAGCTCTACCAGGAATCCGAGTTGGGCTGGCTGGCCGATGAACGAGAGCTCCCTTACTGGACATATGATGCCCCGTTCCTGATGAGGGAAGCGAAGTGGCTGCAGTTCTGGGGCGGCCAGATAATAAGGATGTACGGAGGCGCGCGCGTCAGCATCGTGGATGTGCGGCCCGCGGACGCATACGTTCAGGGGCACGTGCCTTTTTCGCTCAACGTCCCTGCGGATGTGTTCAGGAGCCATATCGACGATCCGGACAAGCTCGCTGATATTCTGGGCCCGGCCGGCATCAACGCGTCTGACGAAGCGGTTGTCATTTCAGGCGCGGGGTTGACCAAGGAGGCGGCCCTGGCATTCGTCATGCTGGAGAAGCTGGGACAGCAAAGAGCATCTGTCTTCATGGACTCCATGGATGACTGTGTAAAGCTCGGCTTCGCCTTGAAAAAGGACGCCACCATCGTGGGCCCCAAGAAGACGCCCCAAGATCTATCCATACCTCCCGCGACCTATCCCGGGAACTTCCGCAGGGACGTGATCATTGCGGACCCGAAGAGCACCCGGGGAGTGTATCCCAAGGTCTTTATTGCCTCTGGCAAGGATGTGCCCGCTCAAGCTCAGGACGGCAAGGTCGTTCATGTCCCGTATACTGATCTCCTGAACGCCGACGGCAGGCCCAAAGCCGCGAAAGATATCTGGAACATCCTGGCCAAGGCCGGAGTCCCGAGATATGCGGAACTTGTTTGCGTCTCCGACGATCCGGGCGAAGCGGCGGTCAACTACTTCATTCTCAAGCTGATGGGCTACCCCGATATCAAAGTGTTGGTGATATTATCCAAACTCGCGCCTTGAATCTCAGGAATTCCAAAGGATTCACTTGATATACCTCTTTTTGAACTCCTCCTGCTCGCGCTTGCGCCGTGCATTCTCCTCGGCAGGCAGGTTGCCTGTGTACCAGGAATGTTCCGGCTTGGCCAGGAGCGCCCTCAACGCTGCGTCCAAAACCTTTGCGCCGGCGATCTTGGCTTTGTCCTTGACGCGGAGATTCTCCTTCACGATCGCCCGCAATTCCGGGATGAACTTGGTATAGAAATGCTTGCCGACTTCGTAGAGTCCATGCCAATGCGTGTAATCCGGGGCGAACATCGAAACTCCGTGACGGGCGCGCCGCCCCTCGTGATGCCAAATTTCCCACCAGGTCCATTCCACGGTTTCGTCAAACGGCATGTCCGTGATCAGCTTATGCTTGCGCAGCACGGTCATGAAATTGACGCCCGGCTCGGCGAATTTGCGGTTGTAGAGATTGACGACGCCGTCGTACTGTTCATAGAAGTTGCCCACGTAGCCAGGGGTATGGCACACGGTGCAGACCTTCTGCATTTCAGCCCGGCGCTTATCCCAGGTGACTGAAGCCATTTTGGTCAGACCCAGCTTCTGGTCAGAAACTTCGGGACGGATCGAGAGCTCAGGGCGGTTGTTCAAACTGATCCTCGTGCCCACGTCGTGGGTGATCGGCAAGAAGCTCCCGTCGCTCGTGCGGACCGCCGACATGTGGCAAGTGGCGCAGGTGGGCGCGGCCGTGTAATCCTCGCCCAGCACCCACTTGGCGTCGTCCATGTTCAGATCGTCCCTATGCGCCTCGTAGGCGATGCCGTGCTTGGATTCCTCGTAGATCTCCTTTTGCGGGTGATCGGGTCCCAAATGGCACTTGCCGCAGGCCTCCGGGCGGCGGGCCTGCTCCGCCGAAAAAGCATGGCGCTGATGACAAGCCGTGCAGGCCCCGATGCTCCCGTCGGGATTCAAGCGCCCCATGCCCGTATTCGGCCAACCGGTGGGGCTGAGAGATCCGTCCGGGTTGATCTTGACTTCCCCGCCATGGCACTGCTTGCAGCCGCTGACGGTCAGCGCGGATTCGCCGTAAAAGGCCCGATCCCCCTCCACGATGTCGGCCAGGAAGTTGTCCAGGGAGCCCAAGATCAGCCCCGCTTTGGCATGGTGGCTTTCTTCGAATTGCGCCACTTCCCGCGCGTGGCAGCGGGCGCAGTCTTTGGGCGACACGATGATGCTGATCAGATAATCGTCATGCTTGAAAGCGTCCTTGTCGCCCGTCTGCGCTTGGTGGCATTCATAGCAGCCGACATTGGCGCGGTAGTGCTTCGAAGTGCCCCATTCCTGATATATCCCGTGGCTGCTGGCCGCATGGCATTCGAGGCAGGCTTTGGTGGCCTGGGATAGCTCGTTAGGGATGGTGGTCTGGGCGGAAGCTGGGTCATGCGTCCAGATAAGCAGCCCGAAGGCGATCAGGGCAAGTTGGACAATGCGAATCTTGCGCATAGAACCTCCTTAAGCTCAGGCGCCTGTCAATGGCTTGTGAAAATTATCTGTTTGTTTTAGCCATTATACTAGAGTGTTAGCTCTTGCGTTAGGGCGGATCTGACCAGGGTAGGCATTTTGGATGGATGCGTAGTGGGCGATAGAGGACTTGAACGTCTGACTTCACGCGTGTGAAGGAAGCCGCGGAAAGAGCTAAGGTGCAGAAAATATGGGCACAGATTGAGACGGTTTGGCTGGATTGCCTTCTCGCCGAGGACTGCGCTGACCGCCGCTCGCTTCTTAGGCCGTCTCCGCTATTTCTTCAGAGGAACGCGGTCTCCCTTGGACGAGTCGGGCGGGAAGACGTCCTGGACCGAGAAGTCTACCCAGATCAACGTCTCGGTGTTCGGAGTCGCGGCCAGGATGCGATCGCCGATCTCCTTGACGGGGTCCTTCATCTTGCTCCACCACGGCTTGTCGGACTGGTAACCGTACTGAAATCCGACTGAGGCCGGGGCGAAGGTCTTGCCCCACTTGGCGAACTCGTCGATCATCTCGTCCGCCGACTTGAAGATCTGGCTGTCGTCGACGAACATGATGCCGTCGTGGACGGTCGGGGGCATGACGTCCTCGCGGAAGTGCTTCAGGAACATGCGGTAGGAGGAGTTATGAGACCGGGCCGCCGCCAGCCACATCCTGGCCATCTCGTCGGTCACCGGGTCGCCGAGGTCGGGATTATTGGAGCGGTGCCATTCGATGTCGACGCCGACCCCGATGACGCACTTGTGGCGGCCGTAGCGGTCGAGCATCACGTGGAAGGCCTTGTCGACGGGCGCCCATCCCGGCTCGGTCTGGAGCCAGACGCGGTAGCCGAGCTGGTCAAAGAGTTGGAGAACGGGCTCGCTGATATCTTCGGACATCCCTGTGATGAGAGGGTCGCCGCCGGGAGGGACCGGGAACGACATCTCGGTGCCGCGGCCCTTTAGCCGGCTCACGATCCAGATAGCTTCCGGTTTTGCGCCGGGGAACTTGGCCGCGATCTCGGTTCCGGTGCGCGCCCAATACCCCGGGCCGGGGTCGTTCGGGCGGCCATAGGTCGAGCTGCGGATGCCCGCGCCCTGAAGCTTGTCCGTCCGCGCAACCAGCGCGGACACGCAGATCGCCGCGGCCAGGAGGACTATCAGCCTCGCCGCCGCCGTCGGCGACGCCCCGTGTCCGTTCGTCCGCATCATGGTCATGTCATTTTCCCTCCGGAATTCGATTCGATGACGTCCGGCCGTCGCGACAATAGCATAGGAAAGGGGCGGCTTCAAGATTCCGCCCCGTGCTCGCTTACCTGGGCGCCCCGGGCCAAGGCTGAGCGATAATGATGCAGGATATTGAAAGTAATCTGGTGGGCGAGAGAGGACTTGAACCTCTGACTTCCAGGAATTCGACGGATTTCGATCCTCCTGACATATTTTGGGTACAACTTGGATACAACCTGTTTCAAGTTGACTCGCCGGGCGTCGAGAGGCTAATTAGAGGCTTGACTTTTTCGATTTACTAGCATGAATATAGTATCAATAGGTATTATAGGAAATACGGACTGGACCAACTATCCCGGAGATTCCATCGCTTCGAGAAGCAGGTTTTATGATCGATATAATCTTTCAGGGTTGTTCATCTTCAAAAAAAGTCAGAGGAATTCCCCGAGACGCAAGAGAATGACCAGCTGTCCGCAATGCCATGCCGAAAACTCTCGCGACAGCCAGTTCTGCAGCCGTTGCGGGACGAGGATCAGCTCTCTCGAAGACTTCCCCCTGACCAGGACCATCACTCCTTTTCCCGCCGCGGTCACCAAGGGCGAATTGTTTGCCGGAAGATATGAGATTCTTGACGAGCTCGGCCGGGGAGGGATGGGGATCGTATACAAGGCATCCGATACCAAGCTCAAGCGGATCGTGGCGCTCAAGTTCCTTCCTCCTGAGCTCAGCATCGATCCGGAAACCAAGGATCGGTTTGTCCTTGAAGCCCAGGCCGCCGCTTCGCTCGACAATCTGTCCATATGCATCATTCATGAGATCGACGAAGCCGACGGGAAGCCGTTCATTTCCATGGCCTATGTCGAGGGGCAGACCTTGAGAGAGAGGATCCGAACCGGACCTCTCCCAGAGGACAAGTCGCTGGAAATCGCCATCCAAGTTGCCGACGGCCTCGAGGAAGCGCACAAAAAAGGCATCATTCATCGGGATATCAAGCCCGCCAACGTCATGATCACCCAAAAGGGCCGGGTTAAGATCATGGATTTCGGATTAGCGAAGGTCAGCGGGGCGCGGGTGACGCGCGAAGGCGTGGTCATAGGGACTCTGGCCTACATGACTCCCGAACAGGCGCGCGGAGAACCGGCTGACCATCGCTCGGACATCTGGTCACTGGGGGCCGTGATTTACGAGATGGTCACCGGGTCTTTGCCCTTCCCGGGCGATAGAGATGCCCTTATTGTGAATGGCATTCTGAACGCCGAGCCTGTTCCTCTATCCGTCCGGCGGCCGGGAATTTCTTCCGAACTCGAACATATCATCAAACGGACGCTGGCCAAGAGCCCCAGCGAGCGTTATCAGGGGGCCGGCGAAATGAAGGCCGATATGGAGCGGCTTCTCCAAATCCTGAGAGGCCAGCGAGCCCAATCGGAAACGGCCGCAGACCTGCTCACAGTCATCCCCTTCGAAAACCTCGCCGACCCGGATGACCAGGAAAGAGAGGCCCGGATGATCAGCAATCTGGTGCTCACTGCCCTCTCCGCATCCGGCGGACTGCGAGTTGCCAGCGAACAGCGGCTTTTCGATGGATTGAAAGAGATTGGGTGCGACGGCGAGCGAACGATCGACCGGACAGTGGCTGCTCAACTCGCCCGGCGGGTGGGAGGCACGAAGATGGTCGTGGGGGAATTCAGCCGACTCGGCGACCGGGCGATCCTCACGTCCAAGATTCTCCAGGTCCAAACCGGGGAAATCATGCGCTCGGAACGGGTGGAGGGGGCTGATCTTTTCGCCATGGCCGACGCGCTCTCGGGGTTGATTCTCCGGGACCTCGGCTTCCCGGCGGCGGCTGCCAAGGGCGGAGGACCGACGCTGGCAGATCTGACGACTTCGTCAGAAGAGGCCTACAGTCTCTATCTCCAGGGACTGGACCGCTATTATCGATATGATTATGCCGCCGCGGAGGAGAGCTTCCGGCAAGCGGTCGCCATCGACCCCGGATTTGCCCTGGCTTACTGGCGGCTGGCCTGGATGCAGATCCGGTTCGGCATGGGAGACCTGGGGGCTGCGGCGGCGACTGCGGAGAT
>DQHV01000210.1 GCA_003524335.1 Candidatus Aminicenantota bacterium
AAAGCACGACGCTGAAAAAATCAAGGATTGGCTTCTTTCCGGAAAACGGGCTTTCTCTTTGTCCGTAGCCATCTCTCTCATTCTTCATATAGTTCTTTTCGGGTATGTTTCCTTCTCCAATTATTCCCTTTATCGCCACAACGAAGAACCAGAGTTGATTGATCTTAGACCAATACTTAGCGTCCTCACTCAGATGAAGACCGAACCGGGAAACCAGAGTATCCCTCAGAGAACGATTGCTGAGATTGATGAGGCCGAGATTCTTGAGCTTTTGACCCAGACACCGCTCTTTGACTCCAGCCTTAACGAAGAGGAGAGGAAGGAGCTCGCCGAGAAGCTGTTGGAAGGCTATTTCCAACTAAAGAATTCCAGCTCGGCCGCTGGTGTCATTCCAAAGATCTCGCTACGCGGCCTACTCGACTTCCTCAAAGATCAAAAAAATATGGGTCTGAGTACTGGAGGTCGATTCTATTCGCCAGGCATGTTCTCGGACAATTCCGGACCGGTTTATTACAAAATCAATAAGAGTTCCCAAAGGCAGCTCAGATTTCTTAGGCGCCTCGAACGGTACGAGAAGGAAGGGATTCCTGTCCTCGCAGGAATGGTCACTGTTACGAGCGAGGGTGGCAGAAAGGATGTGCCCGCCGAGTACTATTTCAGGGACTGTCCTTATGATCAAATACTGGCTAGAGGAGCCAGCCTATTTTATACGATCTCGGGTTTTCCGAGCTTGGGTGAAGAGACCTCGGCCGTCCCGGCGCGCCAAGGGACGGAGGAATCCGCTTCTCAGCCCACGCTTTATAGAGGAGATCTTGCCCTCTACATCATCAAGACAACAAAGCCGACGTCAAGCCTTTGGGCCTCCCTAGAATCCAGGCCACCACTCAAAATGGCTGATGCTCGAGTCCAAGACACCCTCGACAATCTCATAGAACTAGCCGAAGACCGGCAGCTTGGGATTTTCGTCGAAACTTACCTCATGAAGTACCACCCGGATGACGATGGTCTGGCCGCTCTGACTAGAGAGTTTATTTATCAAAATCTGAGCTCCGTCTTTGTTCTTGACGACCCGTTTTCAGCGGCCTTTGACTTCATTGAGGAGCTGTTTTACAACAAGGAACTTCAAGGCTATTTCATTTCCTTCTGGGAGGAAAATCCCCGGACGAAAACAGGCGCCGAGTTCCTTCTCATTCTCGCTTCTCTTTACGATTTCGAACGCCGGGCGGCTGCTTACCTATTCGATTCATATGATATCGCCAAGAAAATACTGGACGGAGATAGCCGGTTCCAGCGAGCCTTCAACCAGAAGGCCAAAGCCTTGGTCATCAAAGAGATCTGCCAGGAGTTTGTCCGGGAAATAAGCGAACGAGGGATCGCATCCGAACAAGACGTCCTTCAGGAGTACCGAAACGAACAGAGCAAGATTTATCAGTTGTTGATAGATATGGGCGGGGTGCCTCGAGATCGGGCCCTCTATGCCTGGGGCCGCCTGTGCTGGGATGAGGGGATGTATGGCCTCGCGCTCCAGAAATGGGGGGAGATATCCGGCACGTTCGCTTTCAAGACTTACCAAGAAATCAAGCGCCTTTTCACAATGTACGACAAAATGTCCATCCCTGTCTCTGCCGATTATCAAGCCCTCACCCCAAGGATTAACAAGATTTTCGAACGGGAATCTACCGAGAACAATAATTTTCTGCTCAAGAGGCTCATGAAGTATGACAAGTGGAAGAAGAGAGCCGATCGCTAGGCTTTCGAGTTAACATCCTCGCAGCCTTCGGGTACTATAGTATGGAGAAAGAAACCTGTCTCCTCAACTGAGCACGCCATTAAGCGCATTGGGAGAATATTATTGATCAAAAAGATGATGAGGTAATGAATGAAAAGCCTTCTCCTATCAGCGATACTATTTGCTTTGTCCAATAGCTTCAGCGCTGCCCAGGAGGTTATCGTCCTGGGAGCGCCAGGACAAGGGGGTGAACTGGGCATTCCCGGAGGCATTTTGGAGGGNNCCGGACGGGAATATCTACATCTATGATGAGTCCGATGCCTTCATCAAAGTCTATTCCCCAAAAGGCGTATTCGTCCGCAAGTTGGCGGGGGAAGGGCAAGGGCCAGGAGAGATCCAGCGTCGCGACAGCGTGTCATTTGGGTTCACGCCGGACAAAAAGCTGTTCTTTACAGAGTATTTCCGCGGCCACCGCTGGATCAGTTATCTCAAACTCAACGGCGAGCTCGACAAGGTTCTAAAGATCGACCTTGCCGGTTCGTTCGGGATTCCGGATGCCGTCGCGCTCCCCGATGGAGGTTTCCTGGCGGAATTCCATGTCCTGGGAGAGCCGGTGAAGCAAAAAGACTATTTCCTCTACAAGAGCCCTATCAAGTTGATGCGGCTTAGCGCTGAAGGCAAGATCGAAGCCGAGATCAGGAAATCCGAGAATCTGACCCGGATTTCTTACCGGCCTGATGGGGCCGATTCGCCCATTCCCTACGTACCGTCGTTTACTTGGGGCCTGAATAACGAAAATAAAGTCCTCTTCTCGGATGGCCTGAGCAACGCAATCGAAGTACTCGACCTGACGGGAAAACGTTTCCCGGCTCTCCAAACGCAGCTTCCGGAGCCGGAAAAAGTCAGGGACAAGGACCTCGACCGCTGGAGGGAAGAAAGAAAGCAGATGATGATGGAGAGAAACCCCGGCTGGTGGCATCAGTTTGGAACGGTCGTCGAAAAGTATACCCATTCGATCTACAAGTTCAAACCTCTGATCGGCGGNNTACTGGCTTCTCGATGGGGCGGGAAAGCTCTTGGCTCAACTCAAGGCGTCGGCCGACCGGATCCTGCTTGGCAAAAGTTTTGTGTTTGTCGTTACGTACGACGCCGAGGGCAACATGCGGGTCAGCGGCCTTAAGCGGACGGGAAGTGATAAAAACGATTTCCTAAAGTCCGCCCGGGCCCTTTAGAGACTGGGCTTTCCATCCCGCTGGTCAAGCGCTACCGCATAATCTGGAAGTGATAAATCGGCCCCGCGATTCGAGTCTTATATTTTGATGAGGAATAGTTTTACTCGAAACCGGAAACATACTAAAATTGGGCCAAATATAGGAAAAAGCCAATGAAGCTCGCCAAAATGGCCATCGAACGGCCCGTCGCCACGCTCATGTGTTATATCGCCATCATCCTCCTCGGTTTCATCTCGCTGCGGCAGCTCAGCGTCGACCTCCTTCCCGAGATCAGCTATCCGCGCCTGTCCGTCGTGACCGANNGAGGAGGCCGAGAACCCGACGATCATCGCCCTCGACCCTAAGACCAGGCCGATCATGGTCATCGCCGTCTCGGGGGAAGGAACGCTCCTCGAGCTCAAGGAGTTCTGCGAGGATCTGATCAAGCCCCGCCTGGAACAGATCGAGGGGATCGGGTCGGCCTAGGTCGCCGGCGGTGTCGAGAGGGAGATCCAGGTCGAGATCGATCCCCGGCGCCTCGCTCTCTTCGGCCTCTCGATCGATGAGGTAGCCTCGCGCATCGACGCCTTCAACCGCAACCTCCAGGGCGGAAATATCCGGAAGGGGAAGTTCAAGTACGCCCTCCGGGTGGTCGGCGAATTCGAGATGGTGGACGAGATCGGCGAGATCAGCCTGAAATCGAACAAGGACAGGAGTGTCATCCGGCTGCGCGACATCGCCCGGGTCGAAGACTCGATCAAGGAGCGACAGGGATCGACGCGCCTCGACGGCGAGGAAAGCATCGGTATCCTGGTCCGGAAAGAGTCCGGCGCCAATACAGTCCAGGTCACCCGCAAGGCCAACGACCTTCTCGAACAGATCCGCAAAGACTACCCGAAGGTCAGCCTTTCGGTCGTCTCAGAGCAGGCCCGTTACATTGTGGAGGCCATATCCTCGGTCAAAGATGAGATTATTCAGGGCGGATTGCTGGCCTTTCTCATTTTGCTCATATTTCTTCAGGAATTCCGGACCTCGCTTATCATCTTCGCCGTAATCGCCATCTCGGTTATCTCCACCTTCAACCTTCTCTTCTTCGGCAACATCACCCTCAACATCATGTCGCTTGGCGGGCTGGCGTTGGGCGTGGGCATGCTCGACGACTGCGCCATCGTCGTCTCCGAGAATATCTTCCGCCATCGGAGCCTGGGGAAAAGCCTCTCCGAGGCCGCTTATATCGGCACCAAGGAAGTGGGCATGGCGGTAAGCGCCTCAATCTTCACGACCATCGTCGTCTTCCTGCCAGTCATCTATGTGCATGGTGTCGCCGGTCAGCTCTTTCGCGACCAGGCCCTGACCGTGACCTTTTCCCTGCTGGCCTCGCTCGTTGTCTCGCTCACACTCATTCCGATGTTGGCTTCGCGGACCTTCGAATTCAAGCCCGTGGCCGTCGAGCCTCAAACAAAGGAGGACAAAGAGAGAGGCGGAGCCGAAGGGAAGCGCCCAGCACGCTGGCACTACCTCCTCTATCCTCTTATCGGGCTGCGCTGGCTGGTCTATTTTGTCCCCAGAAGGATCATGAAAGGGCTGAGCTTCCTGCTCAGCCTTTTGGTTCAGCTCGTCCAGCTCGTCCTTCACTATTTGAGCTGGCCCTTCCGGCCGGTCCTCCGGGCGGTCTTTAAAGGATTTAACGTCGTCTACGACCGGTTCACGGTCCGCTACCATCGCTTCCTCATCTGGAGCCTCGCGCACAAGGGCAGAGTCCTCTGGATTTCTTCACTGTTTTTCCTCTTGACCTTCATCCTGGGCGCCGTCCTGCCCAGGGAGCTCATGCCGAAATTCCGCGTCTCNNGTCGGGATCATCAGCGGCATGGAGGGCCTCAACCCGGAGGTCTCGATCAACTCGGCCAAGGTCCGGGTCGATCTCAACCGAACCGGCGACCTTGACCCGACGATCGAGAGCATACGCGGCTGGCTCCGCAACTATCCCGACTTGAGCGTTTCAGTCGCCCGGGAGCAGACAACCATCGCCCAGTTTCTGGCCTTCTCCTCTTCCGCGCTGGGAATGAAGATCAAGGGGGACGACCTCGACACGCTCAAACGCTTGTCCACAGACCTCATGTCTCGGCTCCAGACGATCGAGGGTGTGGCTGATGTCACCACTTCCCTCGCCGAAGGAAAACCCGAATTCCTGATCAAAATCCGGAAGGACAGGCTCGAGAAGTACGCCCTCTCGCCCGATGCCATCAGCACCTATCTGGTCGAGGCGGTGCAGGGTAAGGTAGCCACTCAATTCCGCGAGCTCGAAAAAAAATACGATATCCTGGTCCGGCTCGAAGAAGGGACCAGACAGAACATCGAAACACTCCTCGACCAGGAGATCGTTCATCAGGGTCAAACCCTGCCNNCAGACCCTGCCGCTCCGCGAGCTGGTCGATTATGAAATCGCGGTCGGCCCGAAGGAGATCCACCGGGAGAACCAGCAGCGGGAAGTCCTCATCTCGGCCAACCTCCGGAGCGTGAAGATGAGCCGGGTCATCCCCCAAGTCAAAGAAAAGATGGCCGAGCTCAAGCTCCCTCCTAACTACCGGGTCGACTTCGGCGGCGAGCAGGAGGAGATGAGCCGCTCGTTCCGGAGCCTTATCTGGGCTTTCATTCTCTCCGCTCTTCTCGTCTACATGATCATGGCCGCCCAGTTCGAGTCGCTGCTCCATCCGTTCCTTATCATGTTCACCATCCCTATGGGGCTGGCCGGGGTCTTCCTGGCCCTCTTCCTGACCGGCCAGACGATCAACGTGATATCCGTCATCGGCATTGTCGTCCTTGTCGGCATTGTCACCGACAACGCCATCGTCAAGATCGATTTCACGAACCAGCTGCGCCGCGGCGGGATGCCCCTCCATGAGGCCGTCATCGAGGGGAGCGTCGTGCGCCAGAGGCCCATCCTGATGACCTCAATCACGACCATCTTCGGCCTCATCCCGCTCGCCCTCGGGCTGGGGGAGGGGGCGGAGCTGCAGAGGCCGCTGGGCATCGCGGTCATCGGCGGCCTCCTGTTCTCGACCTTCCTGACGCTGATCCTCATCCCCGTCATCTACGAACTCGCGGAAGAGCGGCGGGAAAANNGATTTCCCCCAGATGACCATCCAGACGAACTGGAGCGACGTGCCGCCCGAAATCATCCAGACTCAGGTCACCTCGCCGCTCGAAGAGGTGGCTTCGACCGTCAAGGGCATCAAGAAGATCCAGTCCTCCTCATCGATCGGGCTGTCCTCGATCATCTGCGAGTTCCAGCCGAACACCAACATGGAGTTCGCCCGGCTCGAGCTAGTGGAGCGGATTTCTCGGATCAGGGGCGAACTGCCCTACGCCGCCAACCGGCCCCAGATCATCCCCTATATTCCCGAGGACTTCCGGACGGCCGATTTTCTTCACTACACAATATCCGGCGATTACTCCCTTCAGGAATTGCGGGAGATGCTCAAGGAGAAACTCGAATACGGCCTAGGAGCGGTGAAAGGTGTCGCGGGGGTTGAGGTCATGGGGGGCTCTGACCCGGAAGTCAGGATCACTCTGGACAGGGAAAAGACGCAGTCCCTGAACATCCATCCCTACCAGGTCCTCATGGCCTTGAACCGCTGGAACCAGACCTATCCGGCTGGAAAGATCCAGAAAGGAAACCAGGAATTCCTGTTCAAAATCGCCAGCTCTCTCCGCAGCCTGGCCGAAATCGACGGCTTGATCATCACCCAGCAAGGGGGAGTCGCCATAAAGCTCGGGGATGTCGCCCGTATCGAACGCACCTTCGGCGAAATCCGGTACCTCAACCGGATCAACAGCCAGCCCACGATCCGCCTGATCGTCCACAAGGAGAAAGGGACCAGCACCCTGAAAGTCGCCAGAGAGGTCAAGCTGAAGCTCGAAGAGGTCAAGCGAGAGCTGCCTCGCGACCTGATCTTTCGGGTCGTCGATGACGAAAGCAAGGAGATCCACAAGAGCCTCAACGAACTCTACCTGCTTGTGGGCATCATCCTGGCCGTTATCTTTGCTTTGGTCTTCCTCATCCTCCAGAGCCTCAAACCGTCGCTCCTGATCCTCA
>DQHV01000266.1 GCA_003524335.1 Candidatus Aminicenantota bacterium
TCCCATTCAAACACACCCAGCGTGTTCGGGTTGGTGACCATCAGGGCGGCCACTTCTCCGGTCATCTCCCGGCCGAGAGCATCCAGGTCGATCGTCCCGCGGTCGTTGGACTTGACCTCCTCGACTTTATATCCGCAGATATGAGCGCTCGACGGGTTGGTTCCGTGGGCCGAATCGGGTATGAGGACGATCCTCCGGGGATCGCCGCGGTCTTCGAGGCAAGCGCGGACGAGCATCATNNCGTTGACCTTGGGGTTGTACTTCATAGTGCAGGAGCCGAGGGGATAGAAAGATGTATCGATACAGAAATTCGCCTGTGACAGCCGCGTGAAATGGCGGACGACCTCTAACTCGGAAACCTGGGGAAAGCCGGGGATTCCGGTCCGGACAGCAAGGCCTTGCAGGGCGTCAATCTTTTCCGGCACATCCAGCTTGGGAAGTGCGAAGCTTTTTTTCGTTGCGGCACTGATCTCGAAGATCAAGGGTTCGCGGCTCATCTTTCCACCTCGGCAACCAGGCGGACCAGCCGGTCGATTTCGGCCTTGCTGTGGACTTCAGTGACGCAGAACAGCGAGCATTCCTTGAGCCCGGGATAGTGAGGACCGAGGGCCAGCCCGCCAAGGATCCCGTTGCTAAGGAGATGGTCTCCGACCTTTTTATAGCCGCCCTCGAATTCCAGGACGAACTCATTGAATACAGGGCCTCCGAACTTCCTCTTGACACCCCGGATGGCAGTGAGGCTGTCCAGGGCATAGTTGGCTTTCTGCATATTCTGATAGGCCAGCTCGCGCATTCCTGCTTGACCCAGAGCTTCCAGGAAAATCGTCGCCCTGAGCGCACACCAGGCCTGATTTGTGCAGATGTTTGAGGTGGCCTTCTCTCGGCGGATATGCTGCTCTCGCGTCGAGAGGGTGAGGACAAACCCTCTTTTTCCCTTTACATCCTTGGTCACGCCGGCGATGCGGCCCGGAAACTGGCGGATGTACTCCTGGCGGCAAGCCATAAACCCGAGATAGGGACCGCCGAAGCCCAGGGGCAGACCTAAGGACTGCCCTTCTCCGGCGACGATATCGGCTCCGGCAGCGCCCGGCGACTGGAGTATGCCCAGCGATGCCGCTTCGGCCACGACGACGACAAAAAGCGCCTGGTGCTGGTGGGCGACAGCGGAGAGGCGATCGAGGTTTTCTACGACGCCCAGGAAGTTGGGCGATTGGCAGACCACGGCGCTGGTCTCGCCGTCGATCTTTCGCTCCAGAGCCTCGATATCCACCTGTCCTTCGCCGTCGTATCCCACCTCCTCGACCTGGATGGCCAGGTTCTTGACATAGGTGCGGACGACATCCCGGTACTGGGGATGGAGGGATCCGGCGACCAGGATTCTCGGCCGGCCCATGAGCCGCTCGGCCATGAGGACCGCTTCGGCGGCCGCCGACGCCCCTTCATACAGGGAGGCGTTGGAAATCTCCAAGCCCGTCAGCTGACAGATCAGCGTCTGGTATTCGAAGATGACCTGGAGAGTCCCCTGACTGACTTCGGGCTGATAGGGTGTATAGGGGCTGAGGAACTCTCCTCTCGAGCTCAGATAATCCACGATATAGGGGATATGATGACGATAGGCGCCGGCGCCAACAAAAGAGAGATGGACGCGCTCCTTGTTCTTGCGGCCGATGGCTTCAAAATGCCGGACAAGCTCGGGCTCGGTGAGCGCCGGGGGAAGACGAAGTTCCCTTTTCAGCCGGGCGTCCTCGGGGATGCAGCAGAAGAGGTCGTCCGGCGAGGAAACGCCGATCCGGGCCAGCATCTCCTTTTTATCCTGATCGCTGAGAGAGATATAACTCATGAGGCCAGGCCCTCCAGGAATTTTTCATAGTCGCCTACGCTCAGGAGCATATCCAAATCCGACTTGTTTTTAAGCCGCAAGCGGATGATCCAGCCCTTGCCGTGGGGGTCCTGGTTGAGGGCTTCCGGGGAATTGTTGAGGTCCTCGTTGACGGCGATGACCTCACCGGACAAAGGCGAATAGATGTCGGAAACGGCTTTGACCGACTCCACCACACCGATGGTCTGGTGGACGTCGAGTGCCTTCCCGACGGCGGGAAGCTCGACATAGACGACGTCCCCCAGCTGTTTCTGGGCGAAATCGGTGATCCCGATGGTGGCCGTATCCCCTTCGAGTTTGACCCATTCATGATCCTTGGTGAAGCGGTATTCTTTCGGATACATCGACTGCCTCCTCTCTGAAAATTTGGCTGCGGAAGCCGAATATGGCCCTCCCCGGCTTGGGCAATTCCAAGGTTGGGATTCCCTATTTTACATGAAACCGCGCCTTTGTGGTAGCCGAACGTCCAAGAGTCTCCTCCCCCCGGCCGGCGGCTGCCAAGGTTTTTATCCGCGTTTATAAAACGGTGTAGAGACCACTTTGGCCTTGACCTTTTTGTCGCGGATTCCCACTTCGACAGCGGTGCCGATCTCGGTGAGCTCAACCGGAAGATAGACGAGGCCGATGCTTTTCTTGAGGAACGGCGAGAAGGTACCCGATGTCACCTGGCCTGCTTTCAGTCCGGCCGCGAAGACCGGATAGTGGGGCCGAGGGATGCCCTTATCGATGAGCTCGAACCCCACTATCTTCCGCTTGATTCCTTCGCCGAGCTGCTTNNTGAGGTCCGCCTCGAGCACCGTCGTCGTGTCGTCGATATCGTTCCCGTAGAGCATCAGCTTGGCCTCAAGACGCAGGGTATCGCGCGCGCCGAGACCGATGGGAAGAAGGCCGATGGGCCGTCCGGCCTTCATAATCTCCTGCCAGATGGGGGCGGGCTGGGCCGAAGTCGTATAGATCTCAAACCCGTCTTCTCCGGTATAACCCGTCCGCGAGACCACAGCCTCAACACCGGCCACCTTGCCGCGGCCCGCCCCGAACGATTTCAGCCCGGCCAGGTTGATTCCGGTCAGGGGCTGGAGTATCTCCTGGGCCTTGGGACCCTGGAGAGCGAGCTGCGAATAGCCGTCGCTGGCATTCTCGATCGAGACAGCGAACCCGGCCTGATGGGCGGCAACCCAGCCGTAATCCTTGTCTGTATTGGCGGCGTTGACGACCAGGAGGTATTCCTCGGGCGAGAAGCAGTAGACCAGCAGATCGTCGACAAACGTCCCCTGCGGCGTCGTCAAGGCCGTGTATTGGGCTTGATCGGGGGCCAGCCGTCCCGCGTCGTTCGGGGTTAGAGCCTGGACGAAGGCCAGGGCGTCTTTGCCCCGGACCATGATCTCGCCCATGTGGCTGACGTCGAANNGGTCCGGACGGCCAGGTGCTCCTCGATGATCCCTTTGTATTCGACCGGCATCTCCCAGCCGAAGAATTCGATCATCCGGCCGCCGAGTGTCTTGTGGAATTCGTTAAAGCGCGTTTTTCTCATGACGGTTCACCTCATCGTGGAAGGCTATTTAACTNNTGCGATGATCAAACTCAAGGATGCGTTGAAGAAGGAAATTCTGGCCCGGGTTAAGGAAAGGCATACCCTCGACGAGACCGAGTTCGAGATCACCGCCACCCCTCAGCAGAGCTTCGGAGACCTGAGCCTTACTTTCCCTTTCAAGCTGGCCAAGAGGCTCAGGGCCAATCCCCGGCAGGTCGCCCAAGATCTCCTTCCCCTCTTTTCCGGCCTGGAGGGGGTGAAGACGGCCGAGGTTGCCGGGCCCGGCTACATCAACCTTTTCCTCGACCGAGATGCGTTCTTCCGGACGGCGCTGGGTTCACTCGGAAGAACCTCCCTTTATCCGGAGTACCACAAAGTCATCATCGAGCACACCAACATCAACCCGAATAAGGCCGCCCACATCGGACACCTTCGCAACGCCTGTCTGGGCGATACCCTGGCCCGCTGCCTGAGGCATAAGGGCGAAAAAGTCGAGGTTCAAAATTACATCGATGATACCGGTGTCCAGGTGGTTGATGTCGTCTTCGGCTTCATGGACCTGGAGAGAAAAACTCTGGCCGACCTCGACTCTGTCGGTCAGAAATTCGACTACTACTGCTGGGACCTCTACGCCCGGACCGCGGCCTATCTCGAAGCCCACCCGGAATCCCAGATCCGCAAGGCCGAGATCCTCAAGAACATAGAACACGGCCGCGACCCGGAAGCCGGGATGTCTCAGGCCGTCTCTCGCCGAATCATCCGGGCTCATCTTAAAACCATGGAGAGGATCGATGTCGGCTACGAGCTTCTGCCCTGCGAGAGCAGCATCCTCGGCCTCAAGTTTTGGGAAAAGGCGTTTGCGCTGCTCAAAGAAAAGGACGCCATCCAGCTGTCCCGGGAGGGCGAGAACGCAGGCTGCTGGGTGATGAGGCTCGCGGACGCCAAGGAAAAGGAGAAGGTCATCGTCCGCTCGGATGGAACGGTGACCTATGTCGGGAAAGACATCGCCTACCAACTCTGGAAGTTCGGCCTGCTCGGCCGTGATTTCTTCTACGAGCCGTTTGCCCGGAATGGGGCCAAAACTCTCTGGATCACGACGACAGAACGCCGCCCGGCTGCACCGGCCTTCGGGAGCGCGAGCCGGGTTTATAATGTCATCGACTCCCGGCAGGCTTATCTCCAGAAGATCGTTGCCCAGGGACTTAGGGTTCTCGGATTCGAGGCCCAGGCCGCCAATTCCATCCATTTTTTCTACGAGATGGTCGCCCTTTCTCCCAGAAGCCTGAAGGAGCTCAACTACGAGGTCTCGGAAAACGAGAAGGACCGGAGCTTCCTCGAAGTCTCCGGGCGAAAAGGCCTCGGTGTCAAGGCCGACGACCTGCTTGACCGGCTCGAGACCAAGGCCCTGGCCGAAGTCGAAAAACGCAACCCCGAGCTCTCCCCGGAGCTCCGGGCCTCGATCTCGCGCGCGATCGCCTGCGGTGCACTCCGCTACTTCATGCTCAAGTTCGCCCGGAATTCCTTGATCGTCTTCGACTTCGAAGAGGCTCTCAGCTTCGAGGGAGAGACAGGCCCATACCTCCAGTATACGTTTGTCCGGTTGAACAGCATTTTCCAGAAGCTTTCGGACCGGGCTGGAGTCGGGAACGCCGAACTGGAAAAGCTGCTCCGGGAGGACCCGACACTCCTGGATCGCCTTCCCGAAAACGAGGGGCGTGATTTCTGGGACCTCGTCCTCTATGCTGCCCAATTCGAAGAACATGTCCTGCACTCGGTCTATTCGCTGGAGTTCTCTCACCTCGCCAAGTTCACCTTTAACCTATGCCAAAAAACAAACGCCTATTACCATTTGTACTCGATCCTCGGCGAGGGCAACCTGGACCTCAGGAACATCCGGATCATGACCGTATTCTATATCCGCGAGATCCTCAGAACCGCGCTCTCCTTGATGGGCATCCCTTTGCCCGAAAAGATGTGAGCCGGGCGGAGAATCCAGCGGACTCAGCCGATCGTTATCAGAAAGGAGGCCAACGCTATGATCGAAGTCGAACATCTCACCAAGAAATACGGTGACCTCGTCGCCGTGCGCGACCTCAGTTTCAAGGTCGCCAAGGGCAAGATCTGGGGGCTTCTAGGCCCTAACGCCGCCGGCAAGACTACAACCATGAGGGTCTTGACCGGCTACATTCCAGCCAGCGACGGAAAGGCCACGGTCGCCGGGTTTGATGTCTTCGAACAGCCGAACGCGGTCAAAAGGGTCACTGGTTACCTGCCCGAAGTCGTCCCCCTCTATCCCGAAATGACCGTTGCCGAGTATTTGAGCTTTGTCGCCGCCC
>DQHV01000186.1 GCA_003524335.1 Candidatus Aminicenantota bacterium
AACCCGCGCGACTACATCCACTACATCAAGGTCGCCAACGACGGGAAGGCCGTAGTCCTCGAGGCCCGGGGCGATGTCTTCACTTTGCCCACGGGCAAGAGTCCGGCGGCGAACCTGTCCAATACTCCCGGCACCCGGGAGATGTATCCCGCCCCCTCTCCCGACGGGAAATGGATCGCCTTTTTCTCGGATAAGAGCGGGGATTACCAGCTCTACCTTCAGAAGACCGAGGGAGGAGAATGGACCCAGGTCACGACCGACCTCGACCGGACCGTCTACCATCACCTCTGGTCGCCGGACGGNNAAGAAGCTCACCAAGGTGGATTCCTCCAACCAGATGAAGAACGACGAATTCTACTGGGAAATCAGCGATTATGCCTGGGCGCCCGACTCGCGGTGGATCGCCTACAGCCTGGTCCAGTACAACAGGAACAGTCAGATCTTTCTCTATGACACGGCGACCGGGAAACGCTCTGCTGTAACCGACGACTTCTACGACAACCTCTACCCGTCTTTTGACGCCGACGGCCGCCACCTCTATTTTGTCTCCAGCCGCAATTTCGGCGTTCAGATGGATTTCTACGAGGACAATCACGTCATCGCTACCCCTCAGCAGGTGATGGTCGTCCAGCTCCGCGCCGGCGAGAAACCGCCCTTTGGCGCAGACGCTCCTGAGGAGAAAAGCGAAAAGAAGGCCGAGGCGGAGCCCTTCCGGATCGACCTCGAAGGACTGGAAAAGCGGGTCTATCCGCTGCCCGTAGACCCCGGCAACTATTTTTACTTGAAAGCCGGCAAGGGCAAGATCCTTTGGGCTTCCGTGGACAAATTCACCGAAGACGAGTATGAGGAGATTTTCAACCCACGTGGGGCTACGAAGTGGGACCTCCACATCTTTGATATGGCCGATAAAAAAGAGGTTGTCCTCAGCGATAAAGTCCGCGAGTTCGATATCTCGCCCAACGGCGAACAGCTCATCGTCCGCAAGGAAAGCGACATGTCCACGATTTCTGTGGACAAAGCGTATCAGAGCAAGGGATTAGGCGAGCGGCTCAGCCTCGAAACGTTCGTCTACCGTGTCGAGCTTCAGGAGGAGTGGAACCAGATCTTCAACGACTGCTGGCGCTGGTACAGGGATTTCTTCTATGATGCGGGCTTTCATGGCCGAGACTGGAAGGCCATGGGAGAAAAATACCGTGCTTATATTCCCTATCTCTCCTCGAGGGAAGAGCTGAACTGGGTCATGTCGCAGATGGTCGGAGAGCTCTGTGTCTCCCACACCTATATCGGCGGCGGGGACTACGGCCCTGCCGCGGGGCCCAGGTCACCCCTTTACACAGGACTGCTCGGTGCCGACCTGGCTCCCGATTCGGCCGCCGGACTCTACAAGCTCGCCAGGATATACGGGCCGACGGAAATCAATTTAAACCTTGTCGGGCCGCTCGTCCGGCCGGATTTGGCCGTTAGAGAGGGAGACTATCTCCTGGCGATCAACGGTGTCCCCCTCAAGGCCGGCGACGATCACTTCAAGCTCCTCCAGGTGGCTCAGGGGCAGAAGGTCAAAGTCACCATCAACGCGCGTCCGGCCATGGAAGGCGCCAAGACCTACGAGGTGGAACCCCTCCGCAACGACCAGCCGCTCCGCTACTTCCGCTGGATCCAGGACAATATCCGCAAGATCAACCAGGCGACGAACGGCCGTGTCGGCTACATGCACATCAACGCCATGGGTTCGGGCGGCATCGGGGAGTTCGACAAGTACTGGCGGGCCTTCCGCTACAAGGACGGGATCATCCTCGACCTGCGCCGTAACTCCGGCGGCTGGACCGAATATTTCTTGATCGACAAGCTCGAACGGGAGCTGACCTCCTTCAACGTGCTGCGGGGTATGGTGCCCTTCCGTTATCCCGGCACGGCCGGTAACGGAAACTACGTGCTCATCTCCAACGAGAACAACGGCTCGGACGGCGAGGCTTTTGCCGATCATTTCAAAACGCGCCAGATCGGCACTGTGGTCGGTGTGCCTTCCTGGGGAGGCCTGGTCGGCGTCCTCAACGGGCAGATGACGATCGATAACGGCCGGGTCGAACAGTCGAACAACGCCTTTTACGGCAGGGAAGGGAAGTGGATTGTCGAAAACCACGGCGCCGACCCGGACATCCTCGTCGACAACGACCCCGGCTCGGCCGTGGCCGGCCGAGATCTCCAGTTGGAGAAGGCCATCGAGGTCATCCTGGAAAAGATCCAGAAGAACCCGCCGAAATCCTGGGAGCGGCCTCCGTACCCTAAGAAATAGCCCGATTCTCCCGGGACCGGGGACGAACCAATCCAGCGACGCTTGCGTATCTATTAGTGGCGAACAATTCGACTTGGATTAGTCAAGGAGGCATGTGTATGAAAAAGCTGATGTTTCTGTTTTTCCTAATGGTCGCGCTCGCTTTCGTCCTGGCCCCTCTTTTTGGGCAGGAATCAGACCTCACCGGAACGTGGGTGGGATCGACCTACATCGCCAATTCCGGTGATGACCAGGTCACCCTTGTCCTCCAGAAAGAAGGGGAGGCCTATTCCGGGACGGTGTCGGATTCCATGGGTATGGCCAATGAGGCCAAGCTGGAGAACGGAAAGTTCGTAAACGGCACGCTGACAGGGGAATTCACGATCTTCAACGGGTCCGACTACATGAAGATCAAGTTGACGCTGAAACTCAACGGCGAGTTGCTCGTTGGCAACTGGGAATCTGCAGACGGCGAAAGCGGAAGTCTCGAGCTCAAACGCAAGAGCTAGCCATTCACGGGTACTCGAGAAGCCAAGACCTGTAGGACTTGTTTTTCCAGTTCTGGAGCCAGAGACCGACTCCCTCGTGCCTGGAGACAACGTCCTTTGAATAGGCTCGCAATATCTCTCCGGCCCTATCAAAGTCCTCTTCGGTCTCATAACTATAGTATCGCCCCGGCGCTNNCTCGGCTTTCCCCAGAAGGAAATCGGGGACGGGCCAAGAAATCATCGCAGATCCAGGAGGTCTCTGTCATCGTCCCGCAGAGATAAACGAATGAGTTCGGGGGGAAGCGCCAAAAGACCGTGAACTCGGGCTGGGAAAAGAAAGATACAGTGCTGACGACCTGGAGTGAATCCGCGTTGATGATCAAGTGATACCGGTCGACGGCATAATTGTAATAAAGGTTCAGGGCGTACGTTCCTGCCGGGAGGTCCAGCACTTGCCTGGCCGTCGCCGGTCCCAACGCTGTTAGGCAGTACCCTTCGGGGGGCTTTATCCCCAAGATCTTGAGATCGATTTGCCCCCCCGAGCGGGACATATCTGTCTTGATTTGGAAATTTAGACAGCCGTAAATCTGTTCGGTCTTCATGACCAGCGTGATATCGGGGACGCAGTTGCAGTCAGACGATCTTTGGCTTTCCATCACGCCGAATAAGATCTTCCCCTGGAGCGGAAGAAGATCACTAATGCTGCAGTGCGTGGCCAGGAATGTGGATATGAGGAAAACAGCGATGATAACAATCCTCGGTCTCATGCCGACCAGAACCCTTCACTATCCAAAAGATAAGTCTGGATTAGGAGTTTGTCAAGTTCAGACGGCGGCGGAGTTACCCGGAGTAGGGCCCTTGGAAGAGTCCACCGGGTTTATAAGTAGATCTCGAATTTACACTCCTTGGCGTCGGTGACCGCCGCTAGATGATTTCCAAATAGTCCTTGTCAGGCAGTTTGGGGAAGGGAGCGTGCGGCTCCTGCTGGTACCAAAACGCAACGGATGAAATATCATCCTGCGTCGGGAGGTAGCGTCCGCCCGAGCGCCAGCCGAGCGCCTGGATCGTCACTTTCAGGTCTTTCTCGAACCGGATGGGATCCATGATGTGCCACCGGTAGAGGCCGAACCTCTGCTCGACATCGTAGTGTCCGTCGCCCCTTATGACCTGGGCCAACCCGCTGTACGGGGTTGTGTGCTCCGTGTATTGGACCGTTCCGTCCGGCCTCTTGGTGTCGAAATCGTAAGACCCGCAGAAGTAGTCCTCTGTACCCGTTCCGCAGATGGTCGGGAAATCCTTGTCGCCGTCGAGGTAGAACTTGATCTCGCCCTCGCCCCACCAGCCGTTGTTGTTGACACCCCAAGCCATATATGTGCCGACATACTGGCCCCAGCCCTTAATCCCGTCCACGATCGTGTAAACATTCTTGTAGGGAAGGGGATTGACCCGCCGGAACTGGGCGTGAAAGTAGGCGGCGTCGTCCGGCACATCGGTCAGCGTGTAGTTGATCTGGTAATAAAGGGTGAAGTTGTCGTCGGCGATATTCTCGAGCGTAATCTTGAATCCCTTCCGGAAGGGCATCTGCCAGTAGCAATTGAAGGCGCTCCCTGGGTTGACGCAGACGGCCAGAGAGGATATCTGGGCGTAGCGCCCCCAGCCGCAGGCGAAGAAATCTCCGACCGGGCATTCGACCGAGGGCTCGATCTCCCCGTCCCAGTAGAACCGGATGATGGCGAACCGCCAGGCCCCGGCCGGGGTCAGCCAGATCTGTTGGATGGCGCCTTCTCCCTTGACGTCGGCCATCACAAAGGTCTCCTTGGGCTTAATCCGGACATAGGGCGAGACCTTCCATCCCTGACCCAGGTCACGGGCGGCGTTCATCGCCGGTCCATCGACCGACATCCCCGCCTTCCCCTTTTCGCCCGTAAAGTTTTCCGGGCTGATCGAGCGGGTCTGAGCCTTGGACAGGCGGGTTAGATTCCCCAGGCTGAGGTTGAGGCCGTTGAAGGGCTTCTCCTCGTCAGCCGCCCAAAAGAGTGAGGCCAAAAGAAACACCAGAGAAAGTCCGAGAATACGCTTGCTCATATCTCCTCCTTTGTTTTCCGCAGGGATATATATTGTGTTTGTTTCCTGTCTGTCAAGGGCGGGCCTCGCTTAATTCTCTGGCGGTGGACCATAATGAAGGCACACCGTGACACCTTGAGCCGGCCCTCCATACACCTTCTACCTGCGGCAAAAGACGGCGCCGTCCCCTCCGATAGCCTACTAAAAATATCATATTAGTAAGAATATTTCTTGAAAACCCCCCTCGCCCGTGCCATAATTTCTGTCTCTGTCGGGGAAACCCGAGGGGGCGAACTATGAAAAGAGGACTTGTCATTATCAGCGGAGCCACGGGTTTTATCGGCCGGCCTTTGGCTTTGGATTTGGCTGAAGCGGGTTATGAAGTCGCTGTCCTGACCCGAAATCCGCAGAAGGCCTCGGCCTTGTTCGGAAATCGGGTCAGACCGGCCAGGTGGGACGGCCGCACCTCGGAGGGTTGGCGCGAGCTGGCCTCTCGTGCGCTGGGGATTGTCAACCTGGCCGGTGAGAACATCGGTGCGGGCCGGTGGACGGATAAAAAGAAGCAGGAGATCGTTCGCAGCCGGATCGATGCCGGCCGGGCGGTGATGGATGCCTTCCAAAAAGTGTCGGCCCGGCCGAGAATTCTCATCCAAGCGTCGGCTGTCGGCTACTATGGCCCGCGGGGCGACGAGGAGGTTGACGAATCCTCTCCCGCCGGGGAAGGCTTCCTTGCGGCCATGACCCGTGACTGGGAGAGTTCCACCTCCGGCGCTGCCGCCTTCGGTGTTAGATGCGTGGTCGTCCGCTCCGGACTCGTCCTGGACCGGGAAGGAGGTGTTCTCCCCCGGTTCCTGAGGCAATTTCGTTTTTTCGCTGGCGGTCCGCTGGGCCATGGAAAGCAATGGCTTTCTTGGATCCATCGCCGGGACGAGGTCGCGGCCATCCGCTTCCTTCTCGAGAGGGAGGACCTGGCCGGAGTCTTCAACCTGACGGCGCCTGGGCCGCTGACCATGAAGGGCTTCGCCCGGACGCTGGGATGGGTGATGAAACGCCCGGCCTGGTTCCCCGTGCCGGCGTTTCTGCTTCGCCTTCTCTTCGGCCAGATGGCCGAGGAGACGCTTCTCGCCGGCCAGAAGGTCCTTCCCCGGGCCCTGCTCAAGGCCGGTTTCCGGTTTTCTTATCCCGACCTAAAAAACGCTCTTCTTGAGATCCTCAGATAAGGATCTCCTTGGGAATATCTCGCAAGTTAAAGTTAGAGGCCATGCTCCGGCCGTAAGCCCCCGCGCCCAGCACCGCCAGGATATCGCCTCTTCGAGGGACCGGCATCGGGATCTCCTTGCCGAAAACATCGCCCGTCTCGCAGAGGTTACCGGCCACGGTCACTGGCCTCATCTTTCCGTCATAAACTCGGCTGCAGTGGACGATGTGGTGGCGGGCTTGCGGATAGATGGCGGGCCTGGGCAAGCTNNGTTTCCGGAGTTGACGCAGGCGAAGAGTTGACCATAGCTCACTTTGAGGTATTGGACGCCTAATAAAAGCACTCCTGCGTCTGCCACCAGGTACTTGCCCGGTTCGACGGCAATGGCCTCGATTCCGAGCCCGGCTTCAGCGATGCGGCGGGCAATGTGAGCGGCGTATCTCCGGAGCGGGAATACTCGCTGCCGCTCTTCATACCGGGGTCCGAAGCCGCCGCCGAAGTCTAGGAATTCCAGTGGGAATCCCTTCTCCTGCGCCCGGCTGGCCATGGCGATCATCCTGTCGACAGCCGCGCTGACGACCTGGTAATCTTCATCCACCCAGCCCGAGCCCAGATCNNCACCCACCCAGCCCGAGCCCAGATGCTGGTGCAGGCCGACAGGAAGAAAGCCGGAGGAAGAGGCCTTCTCCAAGGTTGTTAGAACCTTGCTCTTTTCGACGCCGAACTTGACGGGCGTGCCGTCGGTGGAGCGGGCGCCGGCCGTAATCGCCCGCTGATTAAACCCCCGTCCGATGCCCGGATTCCAGCGGACCGAAACCCGGATCGCCTTTTTCCGGAATTCCTTTTTCTTCAGCTCCTGCATCAGCTCCAGTTGTTCCAGCGCGTCGATGTTGACAGTCAGCCCGTCGACGCGGAAAACGCGGCGGAGGTCCTCGCTGCTAAGCGAGGTCCCCGTAAACAGGATCCTCCGGGCGGGAAAACCGGCCCGGAGTGCTTCCTCGACCTCCCGGGGAGACACGGCGTCGATCCAGGCGCCGTGCCTGCGCAGCAGCTTCAAGATCTCCCGGTGAGGGTTGGCCTTCATGGCATAGCAAACCCTAAGCGGCAGCCCCGAGGCCTGAGAAAAAGTCCGGCGCAGAGTCTCGCAGTTCGCCAGGATCTGCCGCCGGCTGTAGACCAGAAGGGGTGTGCCGTATCGCCCGGCGATCTGTACGGCCGGTCGCCCTCCGAGATAAAGTCTTCGCTTCCGGGCCCTAACGAATTCGTTTTCCCACCACATCGACGGTATTCTCCTCCCTTATTTCTTTTCCTCGAACAGGTCGAGCTGCCCCTTGGCCAGCTTCTTGGCGATATCCATCAGGACGGGATACTTTTGGAGCATCGTCCGGGGGATGTTGAGCAGCTGGCCCGTGATTTTGTTCTTGATCTGAAGGGCATTGGCCAGGGCCTGGCCGCGGTAGTGGTTGTTGGTGATGACGAAGACCTTGTCGGTGTTCCGGCCGAGGTCCTTGATCCTCTCGACCCATTCATCGAGCTCCTCGCTGCTGTAGAGATAGTTGTAGCGGTCGTCGCGGCCGGCCTCTTCCCTGAACCAGTCCCGGTAATTCCGGCCGTGGAGCCGGACGTAAGAATAGTCGCGGATGGTCGCCCTGGCGCTGGGACGGAGGGAGCTTCCGATCACCGGCTGGTCGATGTTGCAGAAACAGACACGGTGCTGGCTGAGGAGGCCGTAGAAATCCGGACGATCCCAAGTGGAATGCCGCATCTCAACGGTCATCGGGTAGCCGGAGAACGACTGGAAGAGCCGGGTGAGATAACCGGTGTTGGGATCGGAGTGCTGGAAGGACCAGGGGAATTGGAAGAGCAGCGTAGCCAGTCGGCCTTCGGCCCGAAGTGGCTCGATGCCGAGTTTGAAGCCGTCGACATCCTTCTGGGACCAGGTTTCGCGGTCATGGGTGAAGGCCTGATGCACCTTGATGGCCAGGAGAAAATCCGGGATGCCGGTCAGTTTCTTGATCCAGAAAAGCGACCTGGAGAGAGCCGGTGGGCGATAGAAGGTGCTGTTGACCTCGACGATGTTGATGTAGGCGGCCAGGTAGGGGAGAGGGTGAAACCCGCGCTCCTTGTTCGGTGGATAAACGATCCCCTCCCAGTCCTCATAGCTCCAGCCGGCAGTCCCGATATAGGTACGGCTCATGGCGTCCCCTATTATATTCATTTGGGGGGCCGGGAAAAAGCCATCCCGGTCTAATCGTGTTTCTTTGGAGGGGAGGAGGGTAAATTGTTCGCGTCGCAAGAAAACCGTGCAAAAGACCTCAAAACAGGCTAGACTAAGGCTGGGAATTATGGCGGGCCAAGACGAAATCACCTGTCGCAACTTAGCTGGAAAGACTGTCGCGGCCTACGGCCGGATCAAGTCCGAGATCCGCAAAACCTTGCTCGAATTCTCTCCGGCCTTGAGCGGGCTGACGGGAGCCAAAGTCTATGTGAAATGGGAGAGCGAGCAGCGGACCGGCTCGTTCAAGTTCCGCGGGGCCTTGAACAAGGTCCGCTCTTTGTCGCTTGACGAAAAAAAGCGGGGTGTTGTCTCGGCCTCCACCGGAAACCACGGCTTGGGCATCAGCCTGGCCGCCGAGATGGAAGGGGTTAAGCTGACTCTCGTCCTACCGCAGAACGCGGCCGCAGCCAAACGAGAACGGCTGGAAAATAGACGGGCCGAAATCATCATCCACGGTGAAAGCTGCGAGAAAGCAGAGGTTTGGGCGCGCCGGCTGGCCGGGGAGACGGGGAGGACTTTTATCTCTCCCTATAATGACGAGGAGATCATCGCCGGTCAGGGCACGATCGGGCTGGAGATCCTGGAGGACCT
>DQHV01000261.1 GCA_003524335.1 Candidatus Aminicenantota bacterium
AAGGACACAGGAGTCGCGAGCGCGGAATTCGATCCTTCAAATCCTGATGTCATCTACGCGGCGGCCTACCAGCGCCGCCGCTCCGTGGCCGCCTTCATGGGCGGAGGACCCGAGTCCACGGTCTATAAGTCTGAAGACGCCGGGAAGACCTGGCGGAAGCTGACGGTTGGGCTGCCCACGGGTGATATCGGTAAGATCGGGCTGGCCGTCTCCCCCATCGATCCGCGNNCGGCGACAACCACGCCATGGCCTTCATCAAGGGCGATCCCGACTATATACTCAACGGGAGCGACGGCGGCGTCTACGAAAGCCGCGACCGGGGCAAGACCTGGCGCTTCTTCGACAACCTCCCGGTGACTCAATTCTACAAGCTCGCTCTGGACAATGCCCTCCCCTTCTATAACGTCCACGGCGGCACCCAGGACAACGGCAGCCAGCTCGGGCCCTCCCGCACCCTCAACGCCCACGGAATCAGCAACTTTGACTGGGTCATCACCTATGGCGCCGACGGCTACGCAAGCGCCATCGACCCCGAGGACCCGAGTATTATCTATGTCGAGTGGCAGGAGGGAAACCTGATCCGCTATGATAAAAAAAGTCACGAGGCCGTCTATGTCAGTCCCAAGCCGGCACCGGACGACCCGCCGCTCCGTTTCAACTGGGACTCCCCGGTCCACATCAGCCCGCATTCTCATACGAGCATCTACTATGCGTCGCAATTCCTGTGGAAGAGCGATGACCGCGGCGACTCCTGGACCCGGATCAGCCCCGACCTCACCCGGGGCATTTTCCGGCTCGAGCAGCCGATCATGGGCAAGACCTGGAGCGCGGACGCCCTTTGGGACCACGGTGCCATGTCCATGTTCTCGACGATCACGACCATCGACGAATCTCGGCTGCAGGAAGGTCTGATCTACGTAGGAACGGACGACGGTTTGATCCAAGTGACCGAGGACGGCGGGAAGTCATGGCGGAAGGTCGACAAGACCGCCGGCGTTCCGGACTATTTTTTCGTCAACAAGATCAAAGCGTCGAAGCACGACAAGGACACCGTGTTCGCGGCGGTGGACAGCCACAAGACCGGAGATTACAAACCGTATCTCATGAAGAGCACCGACCGGGGAAAGACCTGGGTGAATATTGCCGGAGACCTGCCGCCGCGGACCATCGTCTGGGCCGTCACCCAGGATCACCTCAAGAAAGACCTGCTTTTCGCGGGGACCGAGTTCGGGATCTATGCCACCCTCGACGGCGGCGCTCACTGGCTCAAACTCGGCGGAGGCGTTCCAACCATCTCCTTCCGGGACATCGAAGTCCAAGAGCGGGAAAGCGACCTGGTGGGAGCCTCGTTCGGCCGCGGCTTCTTCATCCTCGACGACTACTCCCCTCTCCGCCAGATGAGTGAAGAGAGCCTCCAGAAAGGGGCCGCGCTCTTCCCGGTTAAAAAGGCCCTGCATTATATTCCTCTTCGGCCCATCGACTCTGAGGGCAAAGGATGTCTGGGCGACGGATTCTATGTCGCGGCCAACCCGTCTTTCGGTGCCGTCTTCAATTATTATCTCAAGGAATCATTGAAGACCGGTGCGGAGACGCGGCGCGAAGAAGAAAAGAGTCTCGATAAAGCTGGAAAGCCTGTCACCTTCCCCGGCTGGGACAAGCTGAGGAAGGAGGAGGCAGAGGATAAGCCCGAGATCGTGCTGACCGTCAAGGACGAGTCAGGCCAGGTCGTCCGCCGGTTCACCGGGCCGGTCTCTCAGGGAATCCACCGGGTTGCCTGGAACCTGCGCTATCCGCCGGTCGAGCCGATCGAGCGCGAAGCGACCGAGCGCGAGGAATGGCAATGGACCCCGGAAGGTCCTCTCGTCGTGCCGGGAACATTTACTGTTTCGCTGGCGAAAAAAGTGGAGGGCGTCATTACTCCGCTGGGAGCGCCGCAGACATTCTCCGTGGAATCGCTGGGACTGGCCACGCTCGAAGAAAAGGACCGCAGTGCCCTACTCGACTTCCAGAAGAAAGCCGGCGAGCTGCAGCGGGCGATGATGGGAGCCGGAGCGGCGGCCCAGGAAGCATCTGAGAGTCTCCGCTACATGAAGAAGGCCCTGATGGAAACGCCCCAGGCTGACCCGAAACTCCTGGAAAGGGCGAAAGAGCTGGAGCGGCGGTTGCAGGATTCCACCAGGGTGCTCTGGGGAGACCGGACGGTCATGCGACGCAGCGAGGCCGCCTCCCCCGGGCTTATGCAGAGGGTCAGCGCCCAGCTCACCACCACCTGCCCGATTACAGAGACGGCCAAGCGCGATTATGAGATCGCCGCAGGCGCCTTTGAAAAGCTGCTGGAGGAGATGCGCGTCCTCATCGACCAGGATGTCAAGAAGCTGGGGGATGAGCTCGAGGCCGCCGACGCGCCCTGGACCCCGGGCCGCCGCCTGCCGGTGTGGAGGAAAAGATAGTCAGCGCTGTGACTATCTCCACACCTGCTTGAACACGCGCAGGTAATTGCCGCCCAGTATCTTGCGGACGTCGGCATCGCCGTGGCCGCGTTTTTTCAACTCGGTGACGAGGTTCATGACCTCCGTGTAATTGCTGAATCCATCGACCATCCGCAGCGGCGAGCGGATATTCGCGCTGATATGCGCGTCATAGGGACCCGTGACATCCTTGTAGGCGGCCTCACCCCAGACATCAGAGATATGATCGGGATATGTCCCAAGGCTCATATCGGACCCAATCCCGATATGATCGGCTGAACCGAGGAGCTGAACCACATAGTCAATGTGTTCTATGAACTCCTCCAGCGTGGGGCGTCGGGTGCTGCCCTTTTTGAGTACCATCGGCCCCCAAGGCGACAGTCCGACGATGCCTCCCTTGGCCGCACAGACTTTGATTTGCTGGTCATCAATGTTGCGAGGGTTCTCCGCCAGGGCTTTAACGCCGGAGTGGCTGAAGACCACCGGCTCCCGGCTGCGCTCGATAATCTCCAGGCTGGCCCGCCGGCCAAGGTGGGAACAGTCGAGCAGCANNAAGCCGAGCCGGTTGCATTCATCAACAACCTGCTGGCCGAAGGAAGTCAGCCCTCCGTCGGTCCTGTCCAGACAGCCATCACAGAGCTTGTTTGTGGCGCTGTAAGCGAGTATCAACAGGCGCAGCCCGAGCCGGTAAAATGCTTCAATGCGGTGCAGCTTATGATCGATAAAATCTCCGCACTGGGAGGCCAAGATTAAGGCCGCCAAGTTATCCCTTTTCGCCCTCTGAATATCCTCCGCCCGGGTCGCGATGATGATATTGGGATGCTGGCGCGCAATGAGATGCCAGAACATCAACCCCTCAAGGGCTTGATCGAGCGGAAGATGAGGATCCCAGGCCGTGACCGCGTAGGCCGTGACGCCGTGGCGGTGAGCGTTTCCGAACTCCGCATCCGGCCAGATCTGCATACACGAATCTATAAAAATATAGGTATGATCTTTTTGGAGAATCGGATGAATCCCCTTTTCAGCATCGGGGACCTCTCCGGGTTTCGGTACTTGAGCTGGATATCCGGTCCGTGTCGCCGATCCAACGGCCGCGATTCCCGAGATCCTGATAAAATCTCTTCTTTTCATGTTCATTCAGGCACCTCCTCGCTGAAGAGAGCGATCGCGATGTCCACTTAATATTGTTTTTTCCTAGAAAACGCAATATTCTTGATCGTTCTCGAACGAAGTCGAGCCAGGATAGTCAGTACTGCCAGCTCTTGACGTCGGCGCCCGGAGGGGCTGTTTTTCGAATGTGTTCGGCCATGGCGGGAAGATAACAGACCGTGGGGTTTCGGCCGGAAGCGCAGCCGGTCCAGCAGTGGGGCGAGCGCTTGCCGTACTCGATCGTCCCGTCGAAAGTCGGGTTCTTGGCACTGCGCAGGAATTTCTCCAGGAGCATGGTCGCTTCTTCCAGATAAAAGGTGTCTGTGTCGCCCATATAGATATGGAGTTTGCCGTTGAGCTTGGGCCCCAGCGTTGCCCAATCGCGCTGAATGATGTAGCTCATGTCGTAATGCTCCCGCCAATAGGCGGCGACCTCCCTGTCGATCTTGCCGGTCAGCGGGTCATAGAGCGGCCGGGGATAGCCGTCGTTTCCCACCGGACCGAAGACGGCCTGAAAGATGTCCAGTTGCTGGCCTGACCGGCCTTTGGTGCCCAGGACAAGTTCGTAGATACTGGCTTGCTTCTGGGTGGCCATGACCTGGTCATCGATACCCCTCATCCAGGGCCGGCTCGGTTCCTTTTTCCAGCCCCCGTTGGAATAATAGGCATTATCGTCCTCGTATATATTGACCAGCTGGAAATACCGGAAATCCACCGGGTCGGGACAGAAGATCCAGGCGCCGTTAAATAGATCGGGATAGAAAACCTGCACGGCAAATGCCCGCCAGCCGCCTGTCGAACCGCCGAAAAGCGTGCGCGCCCAGGGCTCGCCGATGGCGCGGAACTTCTGCTCCACATACGGCATGAGCTCCTGCGTCAGCGCGTCTCCATATGGACCGACGTTGGCCGAGTTCACGGCGTAGGAATCGTCATAAAAAGGGTTCGGGTCCTGAGGGACGATGAGCAGAAACCGCGGGAAATTCGGTGAGGTCCATTCTTTGAAGAACGAGTTGTCGGGGTTCTCCGCAAAGTTCCGGAAGGCCGGCGTGAAATGGCTCTGCAGATAGGCGACCGGATAGCGGGCGTCCGGATGGGTGTCGAACCCTTCCGGGAGGAGAACCAGGGCCCCCACGTACATATCCGTTCCCCAAAAGCGGCTGACCCGTTCGCCTTTAATCTTTATGTTCTTAATGTACCGTGTATCCTTGGGAGCCGGGATCGGCGGTATTCGCTCCGTCAGGGCGATGCGGATCGTTCCTCCTGCTGCGGGATCCAACTTCAGCTTCTCCGGACGGCTGTAGAGATTGCCGGGCGAAGTGTTCCACTGCTGCCCTTCCCACTGGTCCATGTGCATCTTCACGACATGGCCGTCGGAGCGGTGAAAGGTCGTATAGACGTTAAGGACCGCCTGGACGTTGTATTCGCCGGCCGGTATCTCCTTGATGCTGTCGAGAGGAAATCCAAGCGTCTGCTCGTCGAACACGGCCGGCTGGCCGGGCTTCAGCCCTTCGACGTCCACTCCGAAAAAAGGCTGCGGAGAGCGCCAGTTGACGGCCGTGAACCTAGGCTCGTTCTTAAAATCGCNNTCCATCGTGGTTTCATCCGGCCTCCTTTCATAATGAAGGGATGTCGTGCCTATAGCTATCATTCGTTCCAGATCCCTGTCAAATTCTCCGCAAAAGACGGATGATTCTTCAAAGCAGTGACGATCGAGGGCGGAGGGCTTAAGTGGGTGGCGCGGCGCCAGTCCCCGCCCGCCCGCAGCGGAAAATTGCGGAGACACTTTTTTGGAAACTATCTGTACTCTATTAATCCCCCATTATCCCCCTTGGACAATCAAGGGGGAATAAGGTGAGTGTCTCCGTAGAGGTCGGACGGGGACGCGCCGCGACAGGACCCACTCTTAAAATGGGGCTATTCAATTCATCGATCCGTAGGTAGCTCGGTATTTCTGTTGTATAATGTGCCATCTGAGGAGATTCCCTCATGAAGAGAACGATCCTGACGCTTGTTATCATAGCGGCCTGCGGCTGGGCTGCTTTCGCCCAGACGGAAGAGCCAATTGTCACGGTGAAAGTCCTTCCCTCTGTTGAGGTCTTCAGGCCGGCTCAGACCTATCCGTTCGCCCTCGAAATCACGATCCGTTCTCCCTATCACATCAACGCCGACGTGCCGAGCGAGGATTACCTCATCGGGACGACCGTGGACTTTAAGGGCGTGCCCGGCGCGACTTTCGGCAAGCTCGCTTTCCCCCCCGCCGGGATGAGGCGCTTTAGCTTCTCCCAAAATCCCTTGGCGGTCTATGAAGGAATCGTCAAGGTCACGGCCGAGATTGCGCTGGCCGCTGACTTNNGGAAACCGGCCTCGCGATTCGAAGGAAAGAGCCTGCTACCGCTCTTCCTCCTCGTCTTTCTCGGCGGGCTCGCCCTGAACCTCACGCCCTGCGTCTATCCCCTCATCCCCATCACCATCAGCTATTTCGGCGGCCAATCCGAAGGCAAGAAGGGCGGCGTCGTTCTCCACGCTATCCTTTATGTCATCGGCATGGCGGTCACTTATTCCGTCCTGGGGAGCATCGCCGCCTTCACCGGCAGTCTCTTCGGCGCCGCGCTGCAGTATCCCCCCGTGCTCGTCTTCATCGCCGTGATCATGCTCCTCCTCTCCCTGAGCATGTTCGACGTCTACGAGCTGCGGATGCCGGCCTTCCTCAACAGGCTTGCCGGCGGATCGCAAAAAGGCTACTTCGGGACGCTCTTCATGGGGCTTACGGTCGGGATCGTGGCCGCTCCCTGTATCGGCCCCTTCGTCCTCGGCCTCCTGACCTATGTGGGGAACCGGGGCTCGGTCGTTCTCGGGTTCTCGCTCTTCTTCGTCCTGGCCCTGGGCCTGGGTGTTCCGTTCCTTTTCCTCGGCATCTTCTCGGGCAGCCTGAACAAGCTGCCGCGCTCCGGCGCCTGGATGGTCTGGGTCCGCAAGGTCTTCGGGTTCATCCTGATCGCCATGGCCATCTATTTCCTGAAGACGCTGTTTCCTACGACACTCCTCTATCACCTTTCCCTGGCTTTGACCATGCTCGTCGGCGGTCTCTACATGGCCTGGCTGGAACCGACCCAGACTCCCGGGAAAACGTTCCGCTATGTCCGCACGATCGTCGGGATTGTCTTTCTTGCGATCGCGCTCTTCGTCGCCTCTTCCGGCGTCCAGGCGTATCTGGATGAGGGGCTGGCGGCGGCCAAGAGCGGGGCCCCGATGAATGCCATCGCCTGGTCGTCCTACTCGGAAGAGAAGCTGGCCGAGGCCGCGGCGGCCGGCCGCCCCGTTTTCATCGACAGCTTCGCCGATTGGTGCATCCCCTGCAAGGAGATGGATAAGCTTACATTCAGCCGGCCCGAAGTGATCGCCGCCTCGCGCGAGTTTGTGATGCTCAAGGCCGACCTCACCTCGAACAAGGACGCCGGAGTCAGAGTTTTTTATAAAAAGTACGGCCTCAAGGGTGTGCCCACACTCATTTTCTTAAAGCCCGACGGCACCGAGATCAAGGAACTGCGCGGCACGGGATTCGAGTCCAAGGAGGTCTTCCTCTCCAAGATGAAGCGCGCCCTCAAGCTATCCGAACAGGAATAGCCGTCGCAAATCGCGCCAACAGCTGCTTAATCGGCGTCATATTCCTTGACACTCCTCGTCCTTCGGCGATATATTCTATGTGGAGCACCATTGGGGAATCCGGGCTGGAGCCTGCGATCCTCAGAGGGTGCGAATCAGTGGCCGGGCCGGCAGTCGTGATCTCGGAGAAATGAAACACTAATAGAGGGGAAGAGAATGAAAAAACGGATCATCAGCGGCTTATCAATCTGGATCTTCATGGTGGTCATCCTAAGCTCGAGTACGGCCATTCTGGAGACTGAGGAATTCACAGCCAGAGTTCTCAGCGGCGGCATGCAGTACACGGAAAGCGTGAAAAAGATCAAGATCACGATTGACAGTTACTTGACCGATGAGGAAGTACTCAACCTTATTGGGCTGATGAGCCAGCAGGGTTACCAGGCGTTTATGGACGCCTTCCGGGCCTTGAATAAGGGAATCTTTTTCCCCATCGGCGGCCGCGGCATCAAGATCATCATCCACGGGGCCCATAGCATTCCCACAGAAAAAGGAAGGCAGATCCTCCTCTTCACCTCGAGACAGAGCTGGGATGTGGAGATGAACCCGCGCACCGACCCCCGTTTCGGGTTCATGGTCGTAGAACTCAATGTCGACAATAAGGGAAAGGGAACCGGTAAGATCTACGAACAGGCCAGCATCCAGCTGACTCCCCAGAGGACTATCGTGATGGACGGCTACAACTCGCCCCCCAAGCAGCTCTGGGACGTCCGGCTGTCGAAATAGCCGCCCCGCCTACTGCTTGGTTTTAAGAGGTTTCTCCGACCCGTCGAAGAACTGATTCTGAAGCTCCAGGGTAACGGAATCTTCCTTGACCGAGCGGATCATCTCCGCCAGGAGACCCGCCTCCAATTTGAGGATCATCTCCCCCAGCTCTTTGTTCCCGTAGCTTCCGTCTCCACGATAGTGGTTGGGCTGGCTGGCGTACCACCAAATGCCCGTATAAGCATGCTTGAGGTTGGCCAGCCGCTGTTGGTCCTCGCCGCTTTCCTGGCGCGCCCTGTCGACATGAGCCAGATCCGGCCGGTGGGCCAGCATAGCCGATGTCTCTTCCTCCCCGGCGTGCCCATCGATGGTCGTCTTTCGCAATTTTGTTAGAGCCGCTTCCATGGACTCATCCTCGGCAGGGTCGAACAGATAGACGGCATAGTCCTTTCTCGAAGCGAGTTGGGCCTGGCAGAAGAACCGGAGGAATGATTCGTTGCCGCCGTGCCCGTTGAGCAGGATGATCTTGGTGATCCCATTGCGGCCGAGTTCATGGCACGTCTCCTCGAGAAGCTCAAGCATCATCCAGGTGCCATAGGCGATTGTCCCCGGCTGGTGCTTGGCTTCGAAGATCTGCCCGACATAGTAGGCCGGGTAAATGATCGTGTACTCCTGCTTGGCAGCCCGCAGCGCCACCTCCCGGCAGTCGATCAGGTCGGTTCCCAGCGGAAGATGAGGACCGTGCTTCTCCAGGATGCCGAGGGGGATGACGCAGGTGGCTTTTGATTTGGCCACAGCCAGGACGAAATCCGGCGCCGTGAGCTCCTCGTAGTGCACCGAAAGACCGGCCTCAGGCTTAACGGCTTCTTGAGACATAGACGCCGCCGAAAAGAGAAGGACGGCGGAAGCGACCGACAGGATTCCTTTAGTGAACTTCATGGCCCTTACCTCCGCAAAACCTTTTTTTCTTGTTTATATCGCCGCTAGCCATCGGAGTCAACCTCAACCGCTGGCCGGCTAGGATCCTGAAATCATGAATCGGGACAATACTCGCGGAAGGAGAACGCCCTGAAGCAGAATTGGGAAGCCCACAAACGAAGAAAGGTCCTCATCACCGGCACTCTGTCCAGGATCAAGGCTGTACTCGGCCGTCGATTCTCCCGGTTCATCATGAGCCGGAATTTCAGAGATGCTCGCCGCTCTGTCGTCTGTAGACCAGCCTCCCGTCGATGAACACCGCGACAGGGACAGATTTGGTCTGAAAAGGATGTCCGGGAAGGATGATCAGGTCGGCGTCTTTCCCAGGTTCGAGCGACCCGATCCTCTTTTCACATCCAAGGATTCGGGCGGCATCGATGGTGACGGAGCGCAAGGCCGCATCCTCGCTCATCCCTCGCCTATGGGCGAAGGCGGCAGCCTCCAACGGATCCGCTCCCATCAACCCCAGCGGGATGAACCAAGCCAGGTAGTCTCCCAGCGTGAAACCCACCGGGACGCCAGCCCGACTGAGGATGGCGGGATTGTCTTCCCTGAACCCGGCGTCCTCGATATTCAGTCCTCCTCGGAATAGGCTCTCCAGGACGACAGGGACATTTTGCTTCTTAATCTCGTCGATAACCGAAGAGGCCTCGGATCCACCAGTGATGATGGCTTTGAGGCTGAATTCGTCGGCAATCCGCAGCGCCGTCAGGATATCGTCCTTCCGCTCGCAATGAAACATGGCCGGCGTATCTCCCTTGATTACGGGGAGCAGTGCTTCTAAAGACAAGTCTGTCAGCGGCGCAGACGACCGGTCTTGTGCTGATCTTTCCTTTTGGGCGAGGTACTCCTTTGCTTTGACCAGAGTCTGCCGGATCAGGGCGGCCGTCCCCATTCGGGTGGACGGCAGGCGATCCTTCCGTTTCGCTTGCTTGCCGAGGCCGAACAGCATTACGGAGCTGTCTCTAATTATCATGCGGTCAACAACATCTCCGGCCGTTTTCAACACCACGCCCCGGCCGCCGACGGCATTGAGGTTCCCTGGAGTGATCTGCAGGGCGGTTATCCCGAGCCTTCTCGCCGCCTCGAATAGTGGGTCTTGGGGTTCAACGGCGTGTTTGACTTCGAGCTCCGGAACGACAGGACTAGAGACCTCGTCCTCCGACATGTCATACCGCCAGTTTGTCGAAATGCCCACCTGTGAGCGCGGAGAGATCAACCCGGGCATGGCGACTAAGTCGTGCGCATCCAAGACCGGCCATCCGTCTGGTACAGCGACTTTTGCACCCACTTCCTTAATTTTGCCGGCCTCCATAAGAAGGACCCCATCGCGGATGATGGGGCCCGCCATAGTGATGATGGCGCCGCAGCGGATGGCCAAACGCTCCGCTGGGATAGCATCCGGCGAGGCCGAAAGGAGCCGCGATGATACAGGAAGGTTTGTAAGCAGGGGAAGGCTGCGTTCCCTCTCCGCCCGAAACTCGATCCGGCCATCGATCATCACCTTTTCCACGGAAGTCTGCCAGTCAAAGGGCTCTCCATCCAGAAAGACCAAATCGGCGTCCTTACCATCCTCTATGCTGCCGACCCTCTCCGCCAGGCCTTCGGCCTCGGCTCCGGATAGGGTGATGGCTCTCAGGGCGTCCGCTTCGTTCATCCCGTATCGGACGCAGAGCGCTGCGCTGTGGAGGAAGTGCTGCTGGCCCGGCTGTCTCCCCTCGACCGCATCGACCTGAAGGGAGACGTTCAGCCCGGCGTTGGCGAGAATCGCCGGGCAGTTTTTGAGTCCCAGCATATCGCCGTAATAGCTGGTGAACATCGCCGGGCCGACGTTATAATGGATATCCTTCCTTGGAGCGAGGACATCCTTGATTAGATAAGCCCATTGGCAGTGCGCCAGGATCAGCCTGAGGTTGAATTCGTCGGCCAAACGGATACAGCTCATGACCTCGGAGGCCGTCCAGACATGGATATGAACCGGGATCTCCCTCTTCAGAGCCAGCACCAGCATCTCTTTGCCCAGGTCTCTCGCTGGGGAAACTGGGCCGGAGCCTTTGATCTGGCCCTTCTCGTAAGCATCCCAGCTCTTCCGGTATTCCCGGGCCTCGATGAAGGCTTGCCGGGCCAGTTGGTATACCCCCATCATCGATGCCGGCGGCCGTCCCTTGCTGCTGTGAAAAGCTACGGGATTCCCCTCGATGGTCATTTTCAGATCGCATATTTCCTTCAGGACCATTTGCTTCAATGGCGCATTTTTCAGCTTGACCGCGACACTCGTCCCCCCGATAACATTTCCACTGCCAGGACGGGCAACGATAGTAGTGAGGCCTCCGGACAGGGCCTGGGCGAGTGCCGGATCATCTGGCCGAAAAGAATCCAGGGCTCTGACTTGCGGTGTCAGGGGGTCGGTCATTTCGTTTCCGTCGGCGTTCTCCTCTACTCCGGGAACACTGTAAACACCCAGATGGGAATGAATATCCACCAACCCCGGGATGATACACGTCCCCTCCAGCACCTCCGCTCCGGCCGGAACCGGGAGGGATTTTCCCACCCGAACGATCTTTCCGTTGCGGATGAGGATCATCGCATCGATAATCGTGCCCCGCGAGACGGTGTAAATCTTATGGGCCTTGACCACGACGGCATCATCGGCCAAGGCGGCCGGGACGATCGCCCCCAAAATAAGGCAGCTCGTCAACAGCAGTGTTTTCGAGTGATGTTTCATTCGTCCCGCTCCTTGTCCGCTGGAGAGCCCGGCCCCCTCATGTCCTCCACTATCTTGCCTCCGATTATGACCAGCCTGACCTTCGATGCTCTTCCCAAAGGATGGCCTTCAAAGACGACCACATCCGCCGATTTCCCAGCCTCGAGAGAACCCATTCTGTCTTCTACTCCGAATATCCTCGCCGGAGAGAGGGTCAGGGCCTTGAGGGCGTCGGCTGCGGGAAGACCGTGGGCCATTGCCTCGCCGGCCTGGTCTCGGAGCGTGGCGCTCCGGTTGTAGGATCCGGTCTGGAAGGCAAAGAGGACCCCGGCTTGGCTGAGCCGTAGGGCGCTTTCCCTGGAGAAGCCCAGTTGTTCCAGTCGCGTCCCGGTATCGGTCAGGGGGCCGAGCAGCACGGGAATATTCCGTTGAGTTAGCCGGTCCGCCACCTTGTACGCTTCGACGCCGTGGTTAAGAATGACCCTAAGCTGGAACTCATCGGCCAGCCGAAGGGCCGACAAGATATCGTCCAGGCGATCGGCCGCCAGAATGACGGGAACTCTTCCCTCCAGCGCAGGGATCAGTGCATCCAGCTTGAGATCTTGCGGGAGAGGTTCTATGGCGACCAGCTGATCCGATTCCTGGCCGGGTTTGGGTTTCTGAGCCGGGGTCGCCTTCTTATCCCGCCTTTTGAGCTCATCGGCACGCTGACTGGCATCCAGGAAGGTTTGTCTTAAGAGCGCGATTTCCGCCATTCGAGTGAAGGGGTATATCCCTTTCTGCCCGTAGCGCATCTTTGGCCCTTCACCGAGTGTGCCGTGGAGCCCGGCAGGAAACTTGATGATCATCGAATCCACCGTCTGTCCGGAAAGGCGGATCAAGGCGCTCCGGCCCGTCAGGAGATTCCCGTCTCCCGGGGCGCAGAGCGCTGCCGTCACGCCGCTCCGCCTGGCTTCGCTGAAAAAGCGATTGGCCGGGTTGATGGAATCGATGATCCTGAGCTGCGGAGTCAGCGGAGAAACGGTTTCATCGAAATCCTGGCTGGCGGACGGGATCTCCACAGTCCCCAGGTTGGTGAAGGCATCGATGAACCCGGGAACGACCGTGCAGCCCGAAATCTCGATCCTTTCGACCCCGTCGGGCAACGGAATATCCTTGCCAACGGCTGCGATTTTCCCTCCCCGGATAAGCAGAATCCCCGCTTCGTATTCCGGGCCGGATACGGTAATCAGCCTGCCTCCGCAGAGAGCCAGGACTCTCTCGGCCTCTTTTTTCTCGGCTATTCCGGCGGCCAGACAGAGAAAAACCGCAAGAAGAATTCCGGCCAAAACCTTCTTCCCAATCATCGAGTATGCTCTCCTTTTTTCTTCGCGTAAACGAGCCTCCCGTCAATAAAAACGGCCTGGGGGAGGGCCCGAACCCGCAAGGGGTGTCCGCCTAGGATCAGGAAGTCCGCGTCTTTCCCGATTTCCAGGCTGCCGAGGCGATCATCCAACCCGATAATGGCCGCCGCATCCAGGGTAATAGCCCTGAGTGCGTCCTCAGGATCCATGGTGTGCTGGACCGCAAGGGCGGCGATTTCGAGAAGGTCTCCTCCGCCCCAAGCGACCGCCGGGCGGGTCCAGATTCCTCCGTCCTCGGCCTTGAAAGCCACTCTTATGCCCTTCCTGGAGAGCCAGGCCGGGTTCCGCGGATCATAATCTCCATCATCCGTCCTCGTCGTTCGGCGGAAAACACGTTCCAGCACAACGGGGATGTTGCGGGACCTAATCTCATCCGCCACTTTGTAGGCTTCCGTTCCCCCGGCCAAGATCATCCGCAATTTGAACTCGTCGGCGAGGCGGAGCGCCGTGTGGATGTCGTCCATCCTATCGCAGTGGACCATCACGGGAGTCATGCCTTCGAGGACCGCCAAAAGGGCTTCCGCAGAGGCGTCAAACGCCACATCCTCCGGATTCCTCGCCCGCTCTTTCCTTCCTCTGTACTCCAAGGCCTTTTGGAGTTTTTCGCGTAGAAGGGAGACGATGCCCATGCGAGTCAGGGGAAGAGAGTTTTGCCTCTTGGCCGGATCTCCGAGTCCGAAGACAATAACAGACCTGTCTTTTATGATCATTCTATCGATGACATCGCCAGCGGTCTTAAGGACCGCACCGCGGCCTCCGATGACGTTCAGGTTGCCCGGGGTGACCATGGCCGTGGTTAGGCCGAGTTGTCGGGCGTAATGAAAATCCGGCAACTGCGGATCGATGGCGTGTTTGACCTCCATCTCAGGGACAGCCGGTTGCGAGACTTCGTCCAGAGACCGCATCATTCTCGCGTTAGCCTCGAGCCCTAAATAAGAGCGGGGATTGATAAGCCCGGGCATCACGATGTAGCCTTGGGCATCGATCACCGGCCATCCTTTGGGAACCGCCAAGTTGCGTCCAATCCCGGAAATCTTCCCCCTTTTAACCAGCATAATTCCGTTCGCCAGGGGCGGGCCGGATATGGTGAAGATCGTACCAGCTTTAACCGCAAAGCCATCCGGTCTGCCAAAATCCGGCGGGAAAACCAGCGGGAGCGGGTGATCGGGAATAGCTGTGGAAAAGGCTTCCCGCTTCTCCCCCTGGAATTCTACCCGACCGTCCACGACCGCAGCTTCCACGGATGTTGTCATCTCAAAGGGTTCGCCGTTGAGGAGCACCAAATCGGCGTCCTTCCCCTCCTCGATACTCCCGATTTTCCGGTCGAGGCCCACCCCTTCGGCCGCCCGGATCGTCACGGCCTTCAAGGCCTCCTCTGGGTTCATCCCGTACCGCACGCACACGGAGGCGAAATACAGGAGGTTGCGTTGCCACCGGCCTACCGTATCCGCCTCGAAGGAGACGGGGAGACCCGCCTCAGCGAGGATGGCCGCTACGTTTTTCAGCTCCAGCCTGTCCTGGTAATAGGTGATCAGCGTCGTAGGCCCCACATTGAAATGGATGCCGGGCTTCGAAGTCAGCTCCTCAAGGATAAGATAGGCGTACGGGACATGGGCCAGGGTCAGTCTTAGGTTGAATTCACCGGCCAGCCGGATGGCGCTCATGATTTCCGAGGCCGTACAGACATGGACATGGACAGGGATCTCCCGCCGCAGCGCCAGGAGCAGGTTTTCCTTCCCCAGCTCTTTGCGCGGAGGGCTAACGTCTTCTCCCGCCGACTTTCGCTTCTCATAGTCCTCCCAGGCTCTGCCGTACTCCTGGGCCTGGATGAAAGCCTGGCGGGCCAGGTGATAGACGGTCATCAGCGTGGAAGGAGAACGGCCTTTTTTTCCATAAAATTCGACGGGGTTGTACTCGATGGTCATCTTGAGGTCACACGGCTCCTTCAGGATGAGCTCCTCGGGAGGAGCGTGCTTCAGCTTGATGGCCACACTCGTGCCTCCGATCACGTTGGCGCTGCCGGGCCGGATGACAATCGTCGTAACCCCTCCGGCCAGCCCGGCCAGAAGATCGGGGTCGGAAAAATTCAGGGAATCGAGGGCCCGGAGCTCCGGGGTGACGGGATTGGTCGTCTCGTTCCCGTCCGTCGTTTCAGCAACCAGCGGCAGGGAGAAAACGCCCGCATGGGAGTGCATGTCGACCAGTCCGGGAATGACTGATTCGGCTTGAAGGACACGCACCCCCGGTGCAGCCGGGAAGGCCTTCCCTACCCGGACGATCTTTCTTCCGGAGATAAGGATCATTCCATCTTCAATAATCCCGCGGGTGGCGGTGTAGACCCGTTTTCCCTTAATGATTAAGGAATCATCCAGCCCGACGGCCGGCCTGAGCAAAAAGAGAATTCCCGCGCCTAGGGAGACAAGCAAGCGACCAAACGGACGTTCACGCACGAGGCACCCTCCGATCGGGAACAGCCTGAAGCGGGAGTTCCCTCATTCTTCATCGGTTTCATAGTCGTCTAAGAGGCTCGCGGCTGACTCCGCTGAAATGGGTCCCAGCACGATCAAGATCCATCGGCGCAGCGCTCTCAGACCGAGACATCTCCCCTGCCGGTCTTCCAAGAAGGCCGTGTTTTTTGCGGCCATCCGAAAATTCTTGAACTTGGGATCTTCCTGGAGGCTTTTCGCGACGGCGGCGAATCTTTCCAATGACCTCTCCGGAGTCTCATACTCGATGACATAAAATGAATAGCCTGCCGAATAATCACCCTTCACGCCGGCTTTGATTCCAAAAGCGTCCGTGGTCGTGAAAGGATAGCTTTGGAAGAGACCCAACGGTCCTCGGAAATACTTGACGCTGGAGCTGATAAGGTCCCTCCCCGGAAGTAAGCCGACAAGAGCCGGCGGAGCGGCGGGCCCATTGATTCTTGAGTCCACGAGCTGTCCGACTCTGAGAAGCCTCTGGGTCGTCTCCACTTCCCGGTCGAACCCCGTAAGGGTGATGAGATACCGTCCTTCCCAAAAATTGAGATAATAGTCCTCCAGACTTCCCTCTTGCCCGAGGTCAACCCGCTTGCCCTGGGAGCCAACCTTGAAGGTATAGATCCCAAAGGCCGCATCCGCTTCGTCCATCTCGAAGACCTCCAGGGTGAGGGACCGGCCGTAGGGATCGGCATAGTCCTGGACCAGGAGCTGTCTGAAGCCGTATTCTCGGTAGATAGCGGCGCCGCCATCCATATAAATGTACAGATCATCCCCCCTGAATTCCTGCGGGACCCCTCTGGCTTTCCATAGTCCCAGCTCTTTCTCCGCCGGGAGATACGTTTTGAGATCATCCGAACCCGCAACCGGCTTATCCGCCGAAGGACCGCAGGAAACAAGCAAAACAGCCAAGGTCAGGATTGCCAGTCTCATGCCCATGCTTAGATCCGGGTGGGTGGTGCCGCTCGATCTTCGAGGAGCGGCTAGGCTTCGACTTCTCTCAGCCTGACTTTTTTAAGGTCGATTTCCCCCAACCCATGTTCGTGACCGCGCTTGATCATGACGATATCCTCACCCCTCATCCCCAGGAGGGTTGTGCAATAGCTGTCGATGGCGACTCGGTCCACCCCGGCGACGACTTTTTTCGGCGAAGAAATCTCGCCCGGTCCGAAGGGGCCGTTCGTCGTGAGAAACTCCGTCGCGTCGACGATGCAGAGAGTCGGAGCGAGGGCCAGGTTGAGGTCGGCGATGCACTGGTCCAAATGTTCGATGTCATCGGGCTTTGTCTTGAAATCTCCGGTATGGAAAAACCGGTTGACCGTGGGCGAGTTCAGGCCCATCAGGTTTTTCATCGCTCCCGTAAACCGATTACCCGCGTGGTCTTTAGTAATCGGGAGGTTGAGGAAGACGTCATACTCAAAAAACGGGGTCATTATCTTCGCTTCTTTGAGGACCTTCCCCCGAGTGAGCGGAAGGGCCCGAAACAGGCTTTCGTCCTTGAGGTCGATGATTCTGAGACGCGCTCCTCCCTCAACAACGGCCTTTCCCAGCCCGGTGGCTTCCCAATATTTCTCCGGGAGCCAGCTTAGGCAGGCAATTTCCCCGGCGCCGGCCTCTTGGCACATCCGGATGGCCGTCCGGACGATCTCCGGCTTGGTATGGGCCCCCGGATTTTTGCTCTGGCTGTTGGGGAGAATCGCGACTTTCGCTCCCTTGGGGACGTACTTTTCAATCCCTCCGAGGAGCGCGACCGCCTTCTCTGTGGCCTTGCCGAAATCGGCTCCGTGAGCGACGGCGACTTCCGTACCCTCAGCGGCAGCCAGGGAAGTTCGGTTAAGGCTCTCCTTTCCCGCACCGAGCGCGGAGACCGCGCCAAGGACGGCGCTTGTCTTGAGAAATTCTCTCCGTTTCATTATTTCTCTCCTAACATCATGCGAACATGAAGACAGAGGCGGAACGCGGCCGTCATCGTGGAGAGGTCCTCCCGGGACCCCTCCACGAATCCCGCGAACCAATAAAACTAGAGAGATTCTAGTTGAACTTGACCTCGAATCCTGCCTGCGCCCATCTCCTGGGGTTCGGCGCGTCCTTACGGTCCCAGTACAGCTGATCGGTTATGTTGAAAACGTCTACGATGAGGGATAGCGAGATATGATCACTGAGATGGAATCCTTTGGAAAGGCGCAGGTCGAACATCCAGATCTTATCCCTGGGTTCGAACAGGCCGATCAGGTCATCACTCTCGTTCCACCAGATCCAGCGGCCGCGCAGGTTCGCCGTGAGGTCAAATTTCTTGTTGATATACCGGATTCCGGCTTTGTTGGTGCGAGTGGGGATCCACTGAAGGATCACTCCGTCCGACTTGTTCTCATGCTTATTGTAATTCGTGCTGACGTAGACCTGCAACCCGAAAGGAGCTTGGACGCCCACTTCGCCCTCGTACCCCTTGCGGATGAATTGGGTCGCGTTGCCCCAAGTGTAACGTCCCTCCTGGTCGGCAGGGACCCTGACGATGCCGTCCCTCATATCATGGTAATAAAGGGACATCTTGACCCATAGGTATTGAAGCTCCTGGGATTCAAACCCGACGCTGTAGGCCCAGGCCCTTTCCGGCTTCAAGTCGGGGTTGGGAAGAATCAGGTCGACATAGGATTCGCCCAATGTATACCATAGGTCCGGGACCTTGAAGGTTCGGCCCACGTTCGCCCTCAGGATCGTGGATTTCATCAGATTGAGATTGGCTCCTATGGAGGGGCTGAGCTGGCTGCCGAACGACGAATCGTAATCGTACCGGGCGCCCAAGTGAAGGCCGAGCGGTCCGACTCGGTATTCCAGGGAAGTGAAGGGAGCCCAGCTGTCGACATAGATGATCGGCTGGTCGGTGATCATCTTGGAGAAATCCGCCCTTATCCGGTAATAATCCATCCCGGCTACCAACGAGAACTGCGTGCTGGGATTGTAGGAACCTTTTACCGTCCCTCCGATCCTCTGATCATTGAACAAGGAGGTATCGACGGTCCCGGCGGGGCCGTTGATTATCCCTCCTTCCAGCCAGATACGGTCGAAGTTGCCGTCCATCCGGTTGAATTTCAGCTGGGCCTCCAGGTTGAAACCGGGAAGGACCATACTGGACAGCTTGAGTGAGGCGGCTTGAGATGAAGAATCCGCGTCATCTTGATAGTTCCAGTAGAATGGGAAATAGGGCAAAAAGGCGTCTGTTTCCAGGAAAGAATGCCCGGTCACGCTGACCTTGTTGTAGCTGTACAGGAAATCGAGGTAGGTGGTATCGTTGAAATCATACCCGAACTTGGAGAAAAGGTTGAAATTTTTCTCTGTGCCGAAGTCGGTAAATAATTTATGATCATCCCGCTTGGCGCCCAGCATATAGCCGAATTTCTTATGAGAACCGATGATGTTCGCCCCGTATCTCTGGAGGTCTCCCGACTGACCGATGGCGCTGGCATTCCCGAAATCCATCGCGCCGAAACTGGCCAGGGAGCCCGTCAGGGTCAGGATGGGCCTTTCCAGGCCTCTGGGTCTCTTAGTGACCAGGTTGATGATCCCTCCCATGCTGGCGCCCCAGACGGCGCTGCCGCCCTTTACCACCTCCACCTGCTCGAGCATTTCCTGGGGGTAGGCGCTGAGCAGACTCCAGTTAGTCACAATCGCGGTCACGTCCACACCGTCAACCATCTTTTTGATGTAGACATCGTCGTAGCCGTTAATCGACATGAAGGTCCCCACCGTTGTGAGACCCGATCCGGTTTCCACGTCGACTCCCGCGATGTTATTCAAGGCCTGCACGACGTTCAGAGTGGGCGCCGTCCTCAGCTCGGTCTCCGTCAGAACCTCGACGTTCTGGGGCACCTTCTGAAGGCTTTCCATCTCGCGCCGCGCCGTGACGGTCGTCTCGTGGGCGAACCCCATTCTCATGCTCGCGTCGAGCTCGGTTGTTTCGCCAGCCTGGATGGTCACGTCTTTCTTCGTTTCGATAAGATAGCCGGAGAGCTCAAAGGTAACCCTGTAGGTGCCGGCCGGTATGTTTTTAATCAAGAAGTTCCCTTCCGCGTCGGTCACCCCGGTCCTGTTCGTTTTCTCGAGGCTCACCCGGACGGTGGGCAGCGCAAACTTTTCATTGGCGTCGACCACTTTCCCCTTCAGCGTGCCACCCGTTTGGGCCCAGCTGCTGAAAGAAAGCAGCAACAAGAGGAAAATGATCGGCAGGATGCGAATAGTTTTTCTCATAAAATCCTCCTCTCTTAATACGTTCTTTAAGAAAGGACGGAAAATGACATCGGGTTGTGCCATCGTGCTCTCATCTCTTTCCCCGGATGCGGGAAAATGAGGGAGGAGTGGTTTCCGGCCCCGGTCGTCCCTGGCAAACGAAGCCCGCAGGTTCCGTCCTAAGAGATGACGATTTCGATCCCGTTTGGAGGCCTCATGAAAAAAGCGCAGTTGATCTCGTGGACAGGGCTTTGGCTCGTGGTGCTGGCGTCTTCTTCGACACCGGAAGGCCCCACTCCAGCCAGGCGTCCTGTAGTCGTAGAAGATCGGGTTTTGGAGCTTCTCGCCAATGAGGTCAACGGTTACGCGGCCTTCAACAACCTCAGCATCATCTCAACTTATCACAGGACGCTGGGGTCGGATGCAATCGGCGAGCTCCTCCGCCGGCTGGAGGCCAAGTGCCGGCTTTACGGCCTCACAGGCACAAAGATCCACCGGGTTCCGGTCCAGACCGGCCTGGAATATTTCTTTCTCCAGAACTTCGACGGACAGGTCCCCACACGGACCAGAAAAGCCGAAGTCCGTTTAGTGAAGCCATTCCCCAAGCTGCTCACCACCGCCGAGAGCGCTCCCAGCTGCCTGATCCAGGGAAGTCGCGCGGCGGATCTGATTGCCCCCGTTGTCTTCATCGGAGACGGTGCCAATCCGGATAATTACAGAAACAAGGATCTGGAGGGCAAGATCGCCTTGGCGGGGAACGCCCTGCCCGAAGACATCAAGGAACTCGCCATCCATGCCCATCGGGCCGCCGGGCTTTTTTTCTATTTTACCCGCCCGCACAACAGCGGTGACAATAACGACGCCGTCCTCGACATGCATTGGTCGCCCTACAGCCGGTCGGGAGAACCCTCCACTTTCGGCCTATCGCTGTCAACAAACCAATTCCTATTCCTGAAGGCTCTTCTGGACAAAGGGGAGGAAGTCGTTGTCCACGTCAAGATCGAGTCGGAACTGAAGGAGAAAGAGGAGAGTGTATTCGAGATCCTGGACGCGGCGATTCCAGGGACCGACTTTCCCGACCAGGAATTCTGGGTTTGGGCGCACATCGACCATCCTCTGCCCGGAGCCGTAGACAATGGCAGCGGCTGTGCCCTGATCCTGGAAATGGCCCGGACGCTCCAGGCCCTTATCGACAATGGCCTTTTCCCCGCGCCCAGAAGGACGATCCGATTCCTGTGGCTCCCCCACGTCAGCGGGCTCAACATGTATCTTTCTCTTCATCCAGAAAAGATCGGGAAAATCAAGGGCGGCATATCTGTCGACAGCGTCGCCATCGACCAATCCTTCTTCTCGAATTATTTTGCCCTCGGGAAACCTTCCCATTCCCTTCCTTCGTATTGGACCGCTGTCCTGGAGAGCCTGGCCGAACACCTGGACTCTCGCACGAACCGTGATCTTCTCGATTACAGAAACACGGACAACCTTTTCTCTCCCGAAGGCAGCCGGGACCAGTTCAACATCCGGTTCTGTCCTTTTAACGGTTTCGGGGATGAGATGCAGTCCAACGACGGGACGATCGGCATTCCCACCATAACCTTCAGCAATATCCCGGTGCCCCCCCGCCACAGCCAGGTTAACTTCCTCAAGTACGTAGACCCGACGGGACTCCACCGAATCGCCTATCTCGGATCGGCCCTCGTTTCGGTTTTTGGATGGACCGATGCGGCCAACATCTGGAGGGTGGTTGACGAAGTCTACGCCAGGGGGCGCATCCATCTGCTCCAGGAAGCCGAAAAAGCAAATAGAGCTCTACGGGATGCCGATCCGCTGGGCCTCGCAGAAGCGAATAAACAAGGATGCCTACTGATTAAATGCGGATTGCGAAGAGAACAAGGCATGCTCGCTTCCATAAGAATTCTGCTTCCTGCCTCAAGAGAGGCACACCAGGAAATCGACCTGAGAATCAACCAGGTTAAGGAATTTGCCGGAGCCCTGACCGGAGAACTCCAGGCCGGTTACGCGGCGCGATGTCGACCTTTGGGCCTAAGCCCGATGGATCTTCCTCCGACGAAGGAGGAGCAGGATCTCGACCGGCTCGTTCCCAAACCCGTGCCGGGAGTCCGGGGAAAATCCTCCTATTTCGGAGATTACTATCTGAAGATCCTGGGGCAGGAAAAGCTGGATTCGTTCCACCTCAGGCCAGGTTTTTCCTACGGGATCGTCGGCTATACAGAAGCCCACAACTTTATCGACGGCCGTCTCAGCATCCTGGAAATCCATCAAGCGACCGCCGCCGAGCTGTGGAGCGAGGGTTATCCATCTGAACACGACGTCACCTTGACCGAGGTGGCCGACTATATGAGAATGTTAGAAGCAGCCGGGATCATCACCCTCGAAAAACGCAAAGGCAAAGGAGCCGACTAGGACAATGATGAGAAAAACCGTTGGCTTAATCCTGGTCTGCCTGTTCATCGTCAGTTCGGGCAGGCCGCAAAGAGAAGAGCCTACCTTGCCCGGGCTCACTTCGGAACAGATCATGGCGATTATCGACGCGGCCTCCGGTGAACGGGCTCTCAATCACATCCGCCGCCTCACCCTTCTCCATCGCTGGTTTGTCTCGGAGGGATATCATCAAGCCGCGCAGTATATCATCGAGAAAGCGAGAGAGATCGGACTCCGGGATGTCACCCTCCACCGATTTCCCGCGGACGGTAAGATCCTCTACTCGACCTGCCGGAGCCTGCCCCGCTGGACGGTCCGGTCCGCCAGACTCAGTCTGGTCTCCCCCTTGAAAAAACGGCTTGCGTCTTGGGAAGAGAACCCGATCACCTTGGCCAGCAACAGCCGCTCGGCCAATATCACGGCCCCTCTTGTCGATGTGGGCGAGGGAACGCAAGCCTCTGACTATGACGGGAAGGACGTTCAGGGCAAACTCGTGCTGGCTTCCTCTCCCCAAGGGAAAGGTCGGATCGACCTGGTTCACAGGCTGGCCGTTCTCGAGCGGGGAGCCGAAGGCGTTGTCTCGTACCGGAGCTATCATCTCGACGACTTTCCAGACCTCGTCACCTGGGACCACATCAACACCCTGGAGTTCAATGGCAGGCCCTCGACCTTCGGGTTCTGCCTTTCCAAGAGAACGGGCTGGGAGCTCAAACGGCTTCTGCTCAAAGGTGAGAAAGTCTCGCTCCATGCGGAAGTGGACTCGGAGATTTCGGGCGGTCATTTCGAAGTGGTTTCGGCCGTCATTCCAGGCACTGACCTGGCCGATCAAGAGATCTGGTTCATCGCTCATCTGGACCATTGTCAGCCTTCAGCCAACGACAATGCCAGCGGAAGCGCGGCCATTCTGGAAACTGCCCAAACCTTACTCGAGCTCTGCCAAAAGAACGTTCTCCCCAAACCCCGGATGACACTGAGGTTTCTTTGGGTCCCGGAAATCTGGGGAACCTATGCTTTCATAGCCAAGTATCCCGAAGAAACGAGGAAGGCCATCGCCGTCATCAACCTGGATATGGTGGGAGAACACCAGAAACGATGCCGGTCGGTCTTCCGGGTCACTCGCACGCCGGATTCCACGGCCTCCTTCTTGAATGACCTGCTGGATGTCCATCTCAAATTCCTGCTTGCCCACAACCCGGAACCCGGCAAGGAATTAAGCGATGCTTATGCCGTCGTGTCGCCTTGGGGAAGCCATGACGATTGGAACGCGGAGCTCATCCCCTATTCGGGCGGGAGCGACCACTTCGTGTTCATGGGCGGCGTTATCCGCGTGCCCGCCACCATGTTCGGCAGCTGGCCGGACGATTTCTACCATTCCAGCGAGGACACGCCGGACAAGTGTGATCCTACTCAGCTCAGGCGGGTCGTCGTCCTGAGCACGATGACCGCGTCCTCTCTTATGAGCCTGGATTCCCGGTCGGGTCTGGACTTGCTCGACCTGGTGTTGATGGGCGCTAAAGGCCGGCTGGAGGAGTCGTTCGGAAAGTCGCTCGGACTCTTGCGCAAAAGCCCTCCTTCAAACCGCGATCTCCGGGAGGCCTTGAATATTATCGATTGGGCGGAACGGCGGGAGCAGGCGGCTCTGGAATCAACCGCCGCACTCCTACCCCTTGATGACGGGCTTAGGCAACGTTTCCAAGGTTGCCAAAAGGAAATCCGCCAACAATCCGTCACTCTGAGGCAAAGCCTCTCCGAATATCTAACACTTATAAACGGGGGGGAAAGAAAGGGAAGCGTTTCTCCAGCCGAGCGCAGCCCCGAAGAGATCACCGCATCACGGCTGATTCCCGTCCGGAACCCCGCCTTTCCCGGGCCTATTTGGGATGGCTATCTGGCCTCTCCCGCCGAGGGACAAGACCCGGCTTGGCGGGGGACGCTGTCCGAGTTTCAGCTTTATGAGATCGGGGCCTTCATCGACGGCAGAAGGAGCATCTTGGATATTCGTAACGCGGTCAGCGCGGAATGCGGGCCGACCTCCCTGGCGGTCATCTTGCGCTACCTCAAGGACCTGGAGCAGGCTGGGCTTGTCAACTTCTTGTCGCCGGGGCCATAGCCCCGGATCAATTTTTTTTCTCTTTTTGCTCCTGGACCGCTCTTTCTTCCATCCTCTTTTTGAACCTCGTCTCGACCTGGTTCATCTTTTCTCGGTAGGCTCCCACCTCTTTGCGAACCGCTCTGTCTGCGTTGATTAGGCCATAACCAGTCCGTGGGTGGAAGGAAGGTTGGCCGAGAATTTTGCTATCACAAGACCGGCACAGGATTTCGTAGATTCTCTGGACGTACTGACCGCTCAGCTCTTCGCCCGTCTTGGGGAGCAGCGAGCAGATCAGCGCGGCGGTACCGGTCACATTTNNGGGCCCGCCACGGCGGTGGGAGCCGCGCAGGTCGTGTAATGAGAAAGTTCGGATTTCTCCCAGGGGACAGGAATCCCGCGAGCACCGGGAACGACGCCGGCGACCGCGACGGTGGTATTGTAGTGAGCGGGGAAGTGGGTGGGTTTCTCAGGGCTATCTTGATCGAGGGGCCCGGCTGCATTGGGACAGATCACGACGACGTTTTTCTTATAAGCATACGCGCAAGCGTCCTTCAAGAAAGGGAAGTCTTTATCGAAAACCGCCGTCACCAGGATGATGTCTGTTCCGCTGTCGACGGCTTTATGAATCCCTTGACTGACCTGATAAGCAGGCCAGAGAGGATAAACCGGGCGGGAATCACGGATGATCCCAAAGACCCGGATTTGTGATTCCGGTGCTACCGCTGCCACCAAAGAGGAGGCCCATCCGCCGGAGGGACGCGAACGATCAGGGGAAATGGCAGTATCCAACCAGGGCGCCTGCGTCCCTCCCGCCAGTAGAACAAAGAGCCGAGGAACGGGCGACGGCTCACTTCCCGGCTCGGACGGCTCGTCAGAACCGGAATCCAAAACGACGACGCGAACTCCGGTCCCGCGGCTTACGGCTTGCGCGCTCTTGGCCTGAATAACCTCCAGGCCCCAAAAGCCGGAAAGCTCTTCTCCGGACGAGTGCCCGTTGTCCTTGTGCGGCCGGACCGGCTCCTTTTCTTCTGAGGATAAGCTCGAAAGAACAAGCTGGAGACGGCCCTCCCGAAGATCCCGGAGTCCTTCGGCGCTCCGGCCATCCCGGCTCGGCTCCTGAAAGAGGGATTGGACAAACAAGGCCGCTGCTTCTCGGGAGAGCGAGACAAAGCGCGTCTCGAACTCCTCGCTGGAGTTGCGGTCGCCTTTCTCCAGCAGGCGCCTAAAATACGGCGCCGTTCGGATGTAAACCAGGTTGATTACCCTCTCATAAAGGTTAGGAATATTGCTCTCAGCCTCCAGGATCCTCTGGGCGTCGGCGAGCGTCAATTGAAACCTTTGGGGATGAAGGCCGAAATCCAGCCGGAGCCCTTGATAAAACGCCTTCCTGCCCTGGCTGAATATGTCGTCGAGCCGGCCGGCTTGGCCCTTCGAAATAGGGTCCGGAGGTCTTGAAACGGCCTCCGCCAGGATGAGGCCTAAGGCCAGGAAGATGCCGAGTCTGAAGACCTTCCTTGTCATGAATCGCCCCTCCTTTCCTCCATCTCGCGCTTCTGACGAAGCGCTAACGCACTGTTCACCGTCTTCTCCGCATCGATCAGGCCATGCCCGCATTCCGGAGTAAACCCCTTATATCCCACCTTGTAGGGATCAGCGCTCTGAACGACCAAGTCGATCAGCGTCTGCGCATAGACACCGGGGCCTTCTTTTCCAGTTGGCGGATACACGGATGAGGCCAGGGCGAATAGAGAGGCGACTGCAGGTATGGCCGCAGAAATGCTGGGGATATACGTGTCCTCTCGGTCTATGTACGTGGGGAAAGCCCCGAAGATATCGTTGGGAGCGGCCACGGCGACGGTCGGGTCGGGAGCACAAACGTTCCAGTAGCCGTAAGTTCCGTCCTTGCGCTTTTCGGCCGCGGTCACAGAGACCACTGTCTTATACTGGGCCGGGAAATTGCGGGTGTTGCCTTTTTCGTACCAGCGCATGTACAGGTTGCCGCTGATCACCACTTTGTTCTGCTCGTAGGCGTACTGGCAGGCTTCTCTGAGATAGGGGACATCCAGCGTCGCTCCCGAAGCGCTGATGCTGATGATGTCGTTGCCGTCGTGGACGGCACGGTAGATGCAGGCCGCTATCAGACACTCCGTGAGGTACCCGAAGGGGGGATCGTTCTGAGTGTCGCCGTCGCCAAATTTGTACATTGTCAGCCTGGCCTCGGGAGCGAACGTCGCTGCGACCGAGGTGATGAGTGTGCCATGAAAACCCCAGTCGACGACCGGGGCGTTCGCCGCCCAGGGCGGCCCGACCGGCCCGATCAGGCTGAAGTGAGGTCCCCAGTGGGTGTTTTGAAACACGGGATGGGTCGTGTCTATCCCCGTATCCAGGATGGCGATCTTGGCTCCCTTTCCTCTGGTGAGCTGATGGGCCGCCCGGAACCCGCCTCCATCCAGCGCTCCCTGTTTGCCGAACTCCGGACTTAACGGCTTGGGGGATGATTGGACGGGAGGAATGTCCAGCTTGGCATGATACCCGACGGATCGGACAACGAGATCAACGGCGTCGAGGCCCTGGTATTTTTCGATGCTCTTCCTCATTAGCTCCGTTGCGGCGTCGGTGGCGAAAAAGGCCTCGACAAAATGATGGGCGGCGGACTGCACTGTCTGCCGATACATATCGGCAAACCGCTCCTTCGAGTCTCTGTCTCCCTTATCGATGAGGGCCCTGAAAACCGGTTCCTCTTTTTGATAGAAGATGTTGACCAGGAACTCAGACAGCCGGTCATAGCGCGTCTCGGCTTCCATGATCTTAGCGACCTCTCCGTCAGTCAGGGAGGATCTCATGGGATGTCCGGCCAGCTCGTCTCGGACGGCTGCATAGAACAGCTTGCTTCCCTCAGCCTGGAGAGGTCCCAGCCAAGATCCGGCCGAGGTTTCTTTCCGGCACGAAACGAAAACGAGAGACCCGGCCAGGAGACCGGCTGCGGCGACCAGCGAGAGTCGGTTTCGGTTCATTTTCTTGCTCCCTTCATTTAGCAGCCATGGGCGCCTTGCGCATCAAGGCGCTCGGTTCAATAAGCGGCGGGCCTGCAGGCGGTCGGCCGCTTTAACCAGGCTCTCGGCATCGACCAGGCCGTAGCCGCACTCCGGAGAAAACCCGGAAAACCCGCAGGCCTGCGGGTCGGCGGTCTCCGTCAGCAGCCTTTTCAGGGTTTCGAAGTATTCCCCGGGGCGCTCGTTTCCTGTTCGCGGATGCCGGGAGACGGCCAGGGCCAGGGCGGCTGTGATGATCGGAGTAGCGCAGGAGATCCCGGGCGCATAATCATCCTTTTCCTCAACATAAGTCGGATAAGCGACGAACGGCGCACAGGGCGCTCCGACCGTGGTCGTGAACTCCGGGGCGGCCACGTCCCAGTAGCCGTAGGTTCCATCATCCCTCCGGTCGATTCCGGTAACGGAAATGGTCGTAGGGTAGGCGCCGGGAAAATTGTCGTGATTTCCCAGATACTTGCCGAGGTAGTAGGGGCTCGCCGTGACGATAATGACATTGTTTTCGTAGGCGAACCGGCAGGCTTCTCTCAGATAATCGATATCGGTACCCATCCCGGCGCTGATGTTGATCACGTCGTTCCCGTCGTGGACCGCTTTATAGATGCAGGCCGCCATGAAGTGGCCGAGAACCCTGGGGAAGGGGGCGTCGTTCATGGTGTCGGCGTCCATCGCCCGATAGAGAGTGATCCGCGCTCCGGGCGCGTACCGGGCGACGATGGAACTGACCACCGTCCCGTGCCACCCCCAGTCCACCAGCGGTGCCCCGTCCCTGCTCCATGGTTCCTTATCTCTCCCGACCAGAGTGAAGTGAAGGCCGAAATCGGTGGTCTTAAAAATGGAATGGCCGACATCGATCCCCGAGTCGAGCACGGCGACCCTGGCCCCTTCTCCTCGAGTGATTCGATGGGCCTCCCTGAATTTGCCTGCGTCCAATCCCCATTGCTTGTCAAACTCCGGGCTCAGGGGGTTGGCGAACATCTTGACTTCGGGGACGTCGAGTCTGGCGAAGTAGCCCATCGAAAGCAGGATGAGGTCGACCCTGTCTTTCCCCTTGAACCTGGGTTGGAGGCGCCGGATAAAATCGGCGTGAGGGCCTTCGTCAAAAAGGCTCTCCGCCAGATTCCCCGCCGCGAACCTCGCCAGATCAAGGTACTTCTGGCCGAAGGCCAGCCGGGACTCAGGACTGTCATTATCCAGGAAGGTCTGAAACTTCGGCTCTTCCCTCAGATAATAGAGGTTCATCAGGATCCCATACACCCGGGGAAAATTGTCCTCGAGTGACATCGCCTTTTTTATCTCGGTTTCGGACAGGGCGTTTTTCTGCGGGTGACCGACGATCGCCTCTCTGATCGTCTGGAAAAAAACCCGTTTCCCCTGAGCGTTCAATCTGGAGAGCCATCCCTCCGCTCTCTGCTCTTTTCGGCAGTCCGCCGCGACGGCTAGAATCCCGATACAAACCACAGCGGCGATCCTCATGCTCAAAAGACTCCGATTTTCAGGTGCCGCCATCGTTTCCTCCTTTCCTGGGATCTCCGTTTGCTTCCCCATAGCTGGCGTTCACTCAGCCGCTTCTGCTCATCTCTAGGTCAGCGGCAAGGTCCCATACACCTCAAAGACGGATAGGGCGCTTAATTTGTGCCAGTATCTATGCTAATATCTATTCCCTCATGGCCAACTTCGAAACCAGCCTGCGCCAGATCATTACCAATTTCTCTTCGCTCATCAGGAATGTCATCCTCATGAACCTGCACAAGACCGACGACATAGATATAGAGGATATCGAGCAGGAGATAAAAATCAAGATCTGGAAGCTTCTCAAAAAAGGCAAAAAGGTAGAAAATCTGCCGTCTTATATAAAGAGAGTGGCTTATTCGGCGACTGTCGACGAACTGAGAAAAATGAGGAAACAGGTTCCGACAAGGCATCTTCAAAACACTGCCGACTGGGATGCCCTCCAGGCATTGTTTTCTTCCAAGGAGTCGTCAAAATCCCCACAAGATGGACTGGAATGGGAGGAGCTGAGAACGACGATACGGACTCTGATAGACGGCCTGGGGGAGGATAGGAAGAACGTCCTGTTGCTGTATACGGCGGGAATGTCCATAGAAGAGATCTGCGAATTCTGCCGCTGGGACAAGATCAAGGTGCGCCATCTCCTCTACCGGGGGATCAGCGATCTCAGGGAAAAAATGAATCGGCATTCGGGAGATGAGAGCCGAATCGGCTGAGAAAATGAGACATGGCTGGAGAACGAAATAATAGAAGGGAGAGGTTTATGAGCGACCTGGCTGGCCGCCTCGGCCGCAAGTTGACTTGGTGGAGGAGAGGGTGTGGACATAGAGACGCGGCCGTACAGGTTTTTCTGGAGGAAACGGACCCTGAGGTCACAGCCGAGCTTCTCCCGCATATTCTTTCTTGTCCTGAATGCGGAAGCGAGTTCGAAGCCGTCCGGGCCGTCTGGACTAGAAGCGCGGAAATCTTGGAGCCCATCGAGCAAGATGGCCAGCTTCCGGCTGATGCATCCGAACGTTTAAGAAACCTGGCCCGAGATGAGATCAAAAGCCTGAGATTGTTGCGCCGGGCGAGGAAGCGTTCCGTCTTCGGCCTAAAATATGTCATTGGGGGAGCCGCAGCCATTCTCCTCATCATCCTGACGGCCCTGTTTATCCCGTCCCGTTTCTCTCGAAATGTTTTTCAGGAGAGGACATCCAGTGACAAGGGTTTCGCCGTGTTCCAGCCCTGGAATTTGACCCGGCAGCGCCCTGTCGTGTTTCGCTGGCAGAGTCTCGCTCAAGCCGATCACTATGAGCTCGAAATCTTGGATCTGGGATTGGAGACGGTTTTTAGCCAGGGAGGAATCACCTCCGCGCAATATTCCCTTCCGGAAGAAGTCTTTTTCCGTCTGCACAAAGGACGAACGTATTTCTGGAAAGTGAAGGCTCACCTTAAGGGCGGGCAATCCCTCGAATCGGAGTTCGGAAAATTCATCCTCCCGGAACTCTGAATACGCGGGTCCCCTAGAGGGCAGGGAAAAGCCGCTCGAGCCAATTCGAAGCCTGAATATTGATCCGCGCGTCGGCTTCTCCGATGAGGACAAAGCCGGCCCAATAGTAGGGATTGCCGTACCGGGAATGAACCATCCGGATTTTGGCAAGGTTAAGCGCTTCGAGCTTGGTTTTTCCCCGAGCCAGATAGCCATAGAAGAACTTCATGAAAACGGCGGTTGATTTGTCGTCGATGTTCCAAAGGCTGGCCAAGACGGACTGGGCTCCGGCGGCGAAAAAGGCTCTGGCCAACCCCTGAATTCCCTCCCCTTTCTCATATTTTCCCCTGGCCGTTTGACAGGCGGACAGGACCACCAGATCGGCCCGCATGCGGGTGGTATAGATTTCTCGCGCTTGATAAAACCCATCTTCCGCCGGGTCCCGATCGAGGCTCAGCACCAGGGAGGAACGATTGGCGTTCGTTTCATCGACCAGACTGTGGGTCGCAAAATGGATGATCCGGTAATCGGAAAGGGGAAGGTTTTTAATGATCTCCTCAGTCGCTTCGCTTCCGGAGACGACCCGCCTGGCCGATTTGCGGAAAAGAGTAGAAATGGACCTGATTTCCTTTGAGGCATAATGGAGCGGAAAAATATGGAACCCGCTCCCCAGGTCGTAGGCTGGAACGATCTCTCCGGAATCCAAGGACTCCCTCCGCTCGCTCAAGGGGAGGCTGTAGGCGGGATCGCCGACGGCCAGAAGGTCGCTCTTTCGCTCGAGCCCCTTTGTCCGTTTCAATATATTGTAAAGACTGGAAACGGAAGGGGCATAGGATATCCCGTATTCCTCCATCAGGTACCGGGCCTTTCCCCCAAAGCCAGGCCTTGGACGACGATTCACCAGCGTCTCGAAAGGAAGGTAATGGAGCTCCCGGTCGGGGAAGATGACCAGTTTATTAGTATCCGGCCCAAAAAAAGATCTCGCGGGAGCGACCAGTTGATCGTAAAGCTTCGCTCCCGCGACCCGGCATTCGTCGCCATTAAAGTGACGGGACGAGACGAGCCCGATGTAGTTCTTGGTCAGCCTGATGACCTGCTCGCTGAGTTCAGTGGAGAGCCTTCGAATCAAGAGTCCTCGAGCGCTGCAGAAAAAAACAAAGATATGCTTATCGCCGACGAAATACTTGATCAGCCCAGTCTTGGCATCCATCAGGTCGGCCTGGATCTCCTCGCAGCGCAGCGGCTCGGGGTCGACGATTTCGGCATAGTCCGGACGGTCTCTCTTAACCGCTTCCATCACTTCCTGCAACTCGTCTTCGGCTCGCTCCAGTTCGTTCCCCAGCCTGCTCCTCTCATCCGGCCCCAGCGGAAAACTGCTCAACTGTGTCAGGATATGAGAAACCCTCTTGGAAAGCCCGTCGATGAGCTTCTTTTTTTCGTCCGGAATGGGGAAGGCGGAGAAGTCGATCTTGGCCTCCTGGAGATCATCTAAAAAAGCACGGGCCTTGGCTTTCTCGGCGAAATAAAAGCACTCCCGGTCATAACCTTTGCCCGGAAAGGCCTGGTCAAGCTCGAAAAGGAGATTCACCAGCTGTTCATAGGTCCCGATTCTGGTCCGGAAAAAACCGGCGCTGTTTTCGTTGATCATGATGCGGCTTCTCAGGTCTTCGATCACCGCGATGGACTTTTTGAACTGAGTGACCGCTTGCTCCGGGTTCCCCATGGTTTCGGCGACTGATCCGAGCCCCGTATAAGCTTCCCCGACGATGCCCGGATGCCCGATATCCTCTCCGATTCGGAGCGCCTCCTCGTACATCTTCTTCCCCGTCTGCTGGACTTTTTTCCGGAGATAGATATCTCCTATCCGGCAGTAAGTCAAACCCATCACGGCCCGATTCCCATTCCGGTCCGCGCACAAGAGGCTCGCCCGAAACAGGCGCAGAGCGGCCTCTTCTTCTCCCATTTTCAAACGGGCAACTCCCAGGTTATAGAGGCATCGGGCTTCTTCCCTCCGATGGGAGATTTGCAGAACGTAATCGAGCCCCGACTGGAAGTACTGCAGAGCCTTTTCGTGCTGCCCCAGGTCCAGACAGACGTAGCCGATGGCGTTGTAGCACTCCTCGCGGCTCCACTTGCCGATATACTTCTCCGTTATCTGGAGGGCCCTTTGGTTGTAGCTAAGCGACTTCTCCGGCTGACCGAGAGAGATATATATTTTTCCCAAGGAGGAGAGGTGAAAGGCCTCGCCTGTCTTGAATCCAGTGCGCTGGGCTATTTCCAGCCCCCGCGCGGCGCTGGCCAAAGCTCTGGAAAAGTCCCCTTTATTCTGGTGAACCAAGGTCATCCAATAGAGAGCGATCCCGAATTTCTGAGTCTCCCCGGCGTCCTCATAAAACCGCAGACTCTTCTCCAGGCAATCCTGAGCCTGGGATAAGTCCCCCATCTCCATGTGGATGACTCCCAGCGTCCGGGAGCAAAGCATCTGCAGCTTTAAATTGGCCAGCCCTTCGCTTATCGACAGAGCTTCCCGGCAAAGTCCATGCGCCTTGGCGTAGTTGCCGGATTCGGTCTGGATAAAACTGAGAAGCTCCAGCGCTTCGGCTTCCAGGCTTCGGCATTCCAGCTCGCGGGCCAGGCCAAGAGCTAGCTTAATAGCTTCCCTGGCCTTGTCATTGCTGTTGAGATACATGTAGAGGTAAGCAAGAGAATGCAGGCATCCGGCCTCTTCTCTTCTTCTCCCCTGTTCCTTGAACATTTCCAGGGCTCTCTCAAAATAAAACAAAGCTGGGGAATATTCATCGACCCAAAAATGGACATAGCCCAGCCCTTGGCGGAGGAAGGCATTGGCCGGGAACTTGGCCATCGCGCGTTCCATTAGCTCCACGGCCCCGTCGAGATCGGCCTTCTCCAGGTAGCAGGGGATCAGCTCCTCGAACACCGCCCAGAAATCCGGACCGAGACCCAGGCAAGCTTCAAAATGGGATTTGGAGTCTTCGTATGAACCGGAATACTTGAGCGCCAGCCCGAGCCCGTAATGCAGTCGGGCGTTGTTACTATCGGCCTGCAGCAGCTTCCGGTAGAAAAGGACGGCCCGACTTAGCTCCGGCCGCGCCGGGTTTCCTCGGTCCAGCTCATAGGACGACTGGACGAGCAGTTCGTGTGCCTCCAGGACCGAAGCGTCTAGGCGGATAATTTCCTTGCCCAGAAGGATGGATTTATCATAATTCCCTAAGTTGATAAAAACTCGAACCTGGGAAAGTTGGGAACTCAGCTGGGCAACATCCGTTTCCGTAACCGCGGGATTCCCGGAGATAAGGATCCCACCTCGTAGCTGCGCCGTTCCCGTACAGCTGCAAAGGGCGAGGACGGCCGACAGGGCCGCCCTGCGGTTTTTCTTCATGGCCAGTCCCCCCTGTTTCCAGGCCGATGATCGCGGGAAAAAGCGCCCGTCTGGCACAAGAACGCGCGTTTGGCTGTCATCTTAGAGTGACTAAATTCAGGATCCTAGCCGCGGAATCCATGGAAAATCCTATTTTATCCCTGATGGACAAACAAATCAAAGCCCCGAATCTATTATAAGAAAGGAGGCATTCCCATGATCAGGAGATCCATACTCTCCCTTTCCTTGCTATTTTTGTTTTTAGGCAGTTTGTCCGCTCAAACCGCCGTGATCCTCAAGCCGGAGCTAGTCAGGCTGATTTCGGGCGAGGTCTCCGGGAAGATATGCTATGAAAACATCCGCGACCTATCTGTATTCCCGCGCTGGTACGGGTCGGACGGGATGGAGAGCGCCGCTCGGTTGATCATGAACCGCGCCGAACGTTACGGTCTCAGCGACGTCCGGATTGAGGAGTTTGCTGTCGACCGGGATACCTACTACTTCATGCAGAAGCCCTGGTTCGCCTGGAACTGTCAAGCCGGAGAGCTGCGGATGGTTCAGCCGGCCCGCGAACTGATCACCTCTTATGACGCCAACACCCCCTGCGTCTTGGTGCACAGCCGCGACACCGACCTCCAAGCGGAAGTTGTCTACGTCGGGGCGGGAACAAGTGAGAAGGACTACGCCGGCAAGGACGTCCGGGGAAAGATCGTCTTGGCCTCGGGAAACCCATGGGATGTCTCCAAGCTGGCGGTTTTCGAGCTGGGAGCGGTGGGCGTTTTGATTGCCATGTCTTTGGACGTACCGGGCGCCTCCTCAACGGAAATCTACGAAACCAGGATATGCCCCTGGAACCAAGATCAAACCAAATTGTCGACTTTCGGTTTTTTCCTTTCCACCGACCAGGGGAAAGCCTTGCTTCGACGTCTCCAAGGGGGGGAGAAAGTCGTCGTCCATGCCGTTGTGAAAGCAGAGCTCAGAGTTCCCGGCCGTCACGTCGGGGTGACCGCCGTAATCCCCGGGACGGACTACCCTGAAGAAGAGATCATCTTCACCGCCCACCTGGACCATCCCCGACCCGGGGCCCACGACAACAACAGCGGGTGCGCCGTCCTGCTTGAAATTGCCCGGACGATCAACTATCTCGTCACCCGGGGATTGATCGCGGCGCCGAAAAGGACTCTTCGTTTCTACTGGACGCCGCACGTTTGGGGCGCCGATATGTTGTATTCTACCCATCCCGAACTCCTTTCCAAGACAGTGGCCAACATCAACATTGATTGCGTAGGCCTCAACCAGACAAAATTCAGCTCGGCGTTTACGGTGGTCAAGGCGCCCCTGTCCCGGGCGAGCTTTCTGGATGATGTCTTTGTCAACATCCTCGAATATCTCATCCTCAGCAACAACAACTCCATGGGTCGGCTGCCCAGCGGTCCGATGATGACCGACCATGATGGAAGCCGGAACGTCTTTTATGGCCGCGTCGTTCCGTACGTGGATTATTCCGACCATATCTTTTTTAACAGCGGCGACGTCGGCGTTCCAGCGGTCCTCCTGATCGACCTCCCTTTTGGCTCCCATCATTCCCAGAATGATGAGCTCGGGCTCCTGGACCCGAC
>DQHV01000224.1:0-2724 GCA_003524335.1 Candidatus Aminicenantota bacterium
TTCGTGGCCGACTGGGAGGCGGCGCAGGGAAAGATTGAGGTCCCCGACATGGCTCCGAAGACCGGGAAGAAAGTCGCGATCGCCGGGGCTGGGCCCGCCGGCATCACCGTGGCCAACGACCTTGTCATCCTGGGCCACGATGTGACCATCTTCGAAGCTCTTCATGAGTGCGGCGGCGTGCTGATGTACGGGATCCCTGAGTTCCGGCTTCCCAAGAGGATCGTCAACCGCGAAGTGGAATACGTCAGGAGCCTGGGGGTCAAGATCTACACGGATTTCGTCGTCGGGAAAACCCGGACGGTGGACCAGCTCCTCAAGGAGTTCGATGCCATTTTTGTCGGCTCGGGCGCCGGCCTTCCCTGGTTCATGGAGATCCCCGGCGAGAACCTCAACGGGGTCTTTTCGGCCAACGAATATTTGACTCGCGTCAACCTGATGAAAGGATTCCGGTTCCCGGAATACGACACTCCGGTGAAAAGGCCCTCCCGCGTCGCCGTCGTCGGCGGCGGTAACGTAGCCATGGACTCGGCCCGGACGGCGATCCGGCTGGGCGCCGATGAGGTCCACCTGGTCTACCGGCGGAGCCGGACCGAGCTTCCGGCCAGGATCGAGGAAGTGGAGAACGCGGAGGAAGAGGGTGTCATTTTCGACCTCCTGACGTTGCCGGTGCGGCTGATCGGCGACGAGCGCGGCTGGATCAGGGAGATGGAATGCCTGCGGATGGAGCTCGGAGAGCCGGATTCGTCGGGCCGGCGCAAGCCGATCCCCGTCCAGGGGTCCAATTTCATCGTGCCTTTCGACGCCGCCGTCATCGCCATCGGCAACAGCCCCAACCCCCTGATCCCCATGACGACTCCGGGGTTGGAGATCAGCAAAAAAGGCGGAATCGTCACCAGCGCTGAAACGGGGCAGACGTCCAGGCCCAACATCTGGGCCGGCGGAGATATCGTCAGGGGCGCGGCGACGGTCATCAGCGCCATGGGCGATGGAAGGATCGCCGCGGCGTCCATTCATAAATTCCTGATGAACAGAGAGTAACGGGGAGCCTGGAGGAACCGGTATGAAGCTGGCGGAGATCAAAGACCTGCTCCGGTGCGAAGTCCTGGCTGGCGAGGAGGACCTGTCGGTGGATATTAGCCAGGTGGTGGCCTCGGATGGCATGAGCGAGATACTGGCCTTCGCCAAATCCAAAGAACTGATGATCACCGGCCTCACCAACATCCAGTCCATCCGCACGGCGGACATCGCCGGCGTCAGCGCCGTGCTCTACTGCCGGGGAAAGCGTCCGGACAAGAAGGTGATCGAATTTGCCAAACAGAAGCGGATCCCGGTACTCGCAACCGAGATGGTCATGTTCGATATCTGCGGCATTTTGTATAATAAGGGGCTCAAGGGCGTGTCTTGATGACCGCGGAATTGCTGCGGGAGAGTTTTCAGATCCAGGGACGGAATTTTGACAAGGCGGGGGAGATCTCGAGCGAGATCAAAGTGATCCTCAAGGACTTGGGCATAGACGCGGCCTGCCTCCGGCGCGTTGTCATCGTCGCCTTCGAGGCGGAGATGAACGTGGTTATGTACGCCGACCGCGGGACGATCGCCCTCATCCTGACCGACCACGACATCAGCCTGGAGGTCAGGGACGACGGGCCCGGCATCCCGGACATCGACTTGGCCATGAAAGAGGGTTACTCGACGGCCTCTGATGAGATGAGGGAGATGGGGTTCGGGTTCGGGATGGGCCTGCCGAACATGAAAAAGAACTCCGATGAGTTCTGCCTCGAATCGGAGGTGGGGAAGGGGACTTCGGTGTTCGCCCGGATCCGTTTGGACTCTCATGACTGAACTGAAACATGGTTTCAAGATCGACACCTCCAAGTGTGTCGGCCGGATGCACTGCATGCGGGCTTGTCCGACCCATGCTATCCGGGTGAAGAACGGCAAGGCCCATCTGATCCCGGAGCTGTGCATCGATTGCGGGTCCTGTCTGGGCGTGTGCCCTTCCAAGGCCATCTCGGCGACTACGATCACCCTGGCCGAGCTGGGCCGTTTCAAGTTCAAGGTCGCGGTGGCCTCGCCGGCGCTTTTTACCCAGTTTGGATTGAATGACACGCCGGCCCAAGTCGGCCGGGCCCTGCTCGACCTGGGTTTTGACGCGGTCTGGGAGTATGCCGTCGACATCGAGCTCGTCGACCGGGCGATCACCGACTGCGTCAAGAAATGGCCGGGCCCGTTTCCCCTGATCTCCGATTCCTGCCCGGTCGTCGTCCGGCTGATCCAGGTCGCCTATCCCAGTATGGTCGAACAGTTGCTCCCCATCGAGATCCCGCGGGAGATAGCCGGCCGGGAAGTGAAGCGCAAGTATTCTCGAGACCTGGGGTTGAAGCCGGAGGAGATCGCCGCGATCTACATCACGCCCTGCCAGGCCAAGAGTATCTCTATCCTGCAACCGGCCGAAGAAGTTAAAAGCTACCTAGACGGAGCCATCGGAATTTCGGAAATCTATAACGAGATCCTCTACCGATTGCGCAAGGAAACGACCCGGCTAAAAAACGGAAGCCAGGCTAATGCCTTGGACCTGGGAGAGCTGATTCACTGGGGAAATCCCGAGGGCGAGTTTCCCAGGCTTTCCCGGGAGCATTACCTCCCTCTCTTCGGTCTGACGGACATTATCGGAGTTTTCGATGATATCGAAAAAGGGAAGCTGACCAACATCGAGTTCCTGGA
>DQHV01000224.1:2803-2966 GCA_003524335.1 Candidatus Aminicenantota bacterium
CAAGGACGGAGATCAGCGACTGCGTATTCCTCTCCAAGGCCCGGATCGACCGGCTGCGAAAAATCTACAAGAAAGGCCCCCGGGCCTCCAGAGCATAACCTATTCCGTCATTCGATCCAAAGGGCCTGAGTCGGGTCGGGTTTGAACACTCGGGTTCTCGCTC
>DQHV01000224.1:3013-3176 GCA_003524335.1 Candidatus Aminicenantota bacterium
GCCGGTTTCGGAGTGGTAGTTTTCGTGCATCATGCCGTTCGCAGCGAGGTCCTCCAAGCACAGCCGGGTAACCCGCTCAGCCACTTGGCCGGCATCGCCCGGGTCCCACAAGTGGACGTTGACGGCTCTGCCCAGAAGCTGAGCCCGCTCCCGGAAAGCCCTG
>DQHV01000137.1 GCA_003524335.1 Candidatus Aminicenantota bacterium
CCCTTTTCTGTCCCCGTACTTGACGACGCCGTCATAGTAGGGATTCTTGGTGCTCTCCAGGAATTTCTCGACCAGGACGACGCCAAGATTCAGGTAGGCGTTGTCCATATCGCCCGTGTAGAGATGCAGCTTGCCGACGAGCTTCGGGCCGAGCCAGGACCAGTTCTCCCCGAGATACAGGCTGAGGTCGAACTTCTTCCACTGTTCGGCCACCTCCCGGTCGATCTCCCCCGTCAGCCAATTCCAAAGCGGCTTGGGATAGCCGTCCTCACCGATGGGCGTATAGAGGGCTTCCCAGATCGCCCACTGCTCGCCGCCCCTGTCCTTGTCGCCGAGCACGAGCTCGTAATAACACCTGTCCTCCATCGTGAACATGACATCCCCGTCCGTGGAGCGGGTCTCGGGTATCTCGACCTTCATCCAGTCGTATATCCTGTAGTACATATTCTTGTCTTCGTAGATGTTCTGGAGCTGAAACCGGCGAAAGTCGATGGGGTCGGGACATCCCGTCCAGGTGCCGCCGTAGAAATCCGGATAGTAGAGCTGCAGGGCGAACGATTCCCATCCGCCCGTCGACCCTCCGGAAAGAAGCCTGGCGTAGGGCTCGCGGATGATCCGGAAATGGGTCTCGATGTAGGGGATGAGCTCGTTCAGGATGGCGTCGCCGTAGGGCCCGATGTTGGGCGAATTGACGGCATAGGAGTCGTCGTAGTAGGGACAAGGATGCTGGAAGGTCACGGCGATCATCCGCGGACAATCGTCCGAAACCCAGTATTTATAGAATTCGTATCCGTCTCTGCCTCGGGTCTCTCCTGGCCCGGGATCATCCGTCCTGAAGCCATGAGGCGCCTGGAGCGAGAAATGCCCCTGGCCGTAGTTCACGGGATAATAAACATCGGGATGTTCGTAATATCCCTTCGGAAGAAGGATCGTTGCCCCCAGGTATATCGGCTGGCCCCAGAATTTGGTCAGGATTTGGCTCTCGAACTTGATGCGCTTGACCCATTCCGTATCCGGCGGGACCTGGACCGGGGGGATGACGTTCTTGCAACTCAGCTTGACGGTCTGATTTTTTGAAGCATCGATGTAGACCTTGGAGACATCGCTGTAGAGATTGCCGGGCGATATCCTCCACTTCTGCCCCTCCCATTGGTCGTTGTGCATCCAGAGGGTATGGCCGTCGGAGCGTTTGAACTCGGTGTAGACGTTGATGAATCCCTGGACAAAATATTCCCCCGGCGGGATGTCCTTGATACTTCTCAAGGGATGGCCGAAGGATTCGACATCGATAGTCCCCGGCTCCCCCGGCCTCTGGGCGAAAATATTCTGGCCCCAGATCGGGACTCCCGTAAACCCGGTTTGAAAGCGAGGTTCCCTTTTGTTGTCCCTCGTGATTATGGCATAGATCCGCCCCGTTGTGGGCTCGGACCGGGCTTCGGGAGGGAAGGTAACCTCAAAGCGGAGACCAGCTTGGACCCCTGACGGGGTCGTCTTCTGGGAATAGCCGGGGCCGGCCCCCATCAAAAAAACGCCGAGAGCGACGACGAAGGCCAGTCCGGAAAAGGCGATAGTTTTTTTGAACTTCATCCGATCTTCCTTTCCTTGAGAAAAATGGGGACGGTCCTCCTCCGGATCCACGGAAGAGGACCGTCTTTTACTCCATGACTCATTCTAGAAAATGAACTTGATGCCGAGGCGAGCCGCGATCGGGGGAAGAAAATCATACTTCATCATGAACCTGGAATCGGGGACATAATCCAGATTCCGATAGTCCCAGGTGCCCGTGAGCTTGTCATCATCGCTGGAAATGATCCTGATCCGGTTTATTTGGCGATACTGGCTCTGGGCCGTCTTGGCGTCTAGCAGGTTCGTGACGTTCAGACTGAACGCCAATTGGTTCTTGCCGAGGCGGAGGGCGTATTCCGCGTAGAAATCGGTCGTCCACAGGAAAGGCGTCCGCCCGTCGGTCAGCAAGCCGTCCGGGAACCAATAGCCGGGGGAGTTCACCTGTCTTGAATTCGGCACTCCACTTCGCGCGTTGGAAACCAATCCGATTGTCAGCCCGAAATTAAACGTGTAACTGCCGAAGAACTTGAAAAAGTGGGTCCTGTCCGTCCACAAAACTCCGTCCAGCGGCTTCAAGTTCTTGTCGAACGCCCTATACCAGGAATCAAACAGGCTGAGCTCATTGGGATACAATTGACCCTGTACCGTGTTGGCCAGGCCGCTGTAGTTGCCCCACAGCCGGCTCCAGGTGTAGGACAGGCCGGCCATCCAGTTGTCGTTGAACCGCTTGTCCAGGGCGAGGTTGACGGCCGCATATTCGCGCTTGGCCTTCGGCGTATCGGGGAATTTGTTATCGAACACGCCGCCGTTTTTCTCGGTCAGAGTCACGCCGTAACCGGGGTTGCCGATCCACCAGATCGTGCCCCCGGGCGTCTGGATGCCGATGTCCTCGATGGCGCGGAGCAAGCTCTTCCTGACAAAACGGGCCGAGACCGATAAATCCTCGGTTATTTTTTTCTCGGCTCCGAAAGAAATTTCTCTCTGGGCCATCGCTTTCATTTTCCGGTCGGTCTCCTCGAACGAAGGAAGATACCCGTCTTCCCTGTTGACAAACGTGCCCGGATAGTTGCCGTCGCCATAGGTCCACCACTTGGGGTCGTCGAGGGTGTAGTAGTTGTACCGGTCTCTGACCGCGCCATAGGCACCATCCGCTAGGGCCAGCTTCAGGACGTCATAGTATATGGCAAAGCTCCCGAACAGTTTGAGGCTGGTATCCCCGAAAACGTCGTAGATCAGGCCGAAGCGGGGCGCCAGCTTGTCGAAGAAATCCCAGGTCAGGACGTTGCCCGAGAATTCGGGGATATCGCTGTAAGAAGGGACGTCCTCGCGCTCGGCCCGGAGTCCGAAGTTGAAGGTGAGTTTCTTGGCGATTGTCCAGCTGTCCTGGAGGTAAAAAGCGGTGCGATAGCTCGCGATCTGGCCGAACCTTCCGATATCCGGACCGGGGGGGCGGTCTTCGGCGAACCGCACGATGTACATTCCATAGGTTCCCTTATAGACGACGTCTTCTTGGCCGTAGATGACATAGTCCCTATCCCATAGAAAATCAAAAGCGTCGTTGGGATAGGTGTTGTTGAGGTCGCTAACGAGCTTGACAAACAGGAAACCGGCCTTGAGGGAATGCTCGCCGCCCAAGTTGAAGAAATAGGCCAGATCCGTGTTGGCACTGGCCCGGGAGTAGAATAGACTCTTGGTCTCGTACCCGGCATCCCAGGCGTAGCTCTCGAAACCAGCGGGCCTGATTTGATCAGGATACTGGGCCACCAGGTCGGGGTAGACAGCGTTTGTCTCGGAAAAGGAGTAGCGCGTCCCTTCGGGCTTGAGCTTTTGATTGGAGGTATCAGTCTTGTAATAGCCCCCGCGAAGGGCGAGCATGAGGTTATTGCCCAGGACGAGGTCGGCCGTGAGAGTGGCGGTCCAGTTGGGATAGCTGAACCCGACCTTCTCCCAGGGGAACGACGAGTCATCGCCCCCGTCCCGACTGGGCAGGTTTCCCAAATACTTCGAGCTGTTGTTTACAACCGTCGCCGACAACCGAAGACTTTTCATCGGCTGGGCGGAGATCTTGGCCATCAGGTTGTACCAGGAATATTTCTGCAGGACCGAACTCTCGGCAATATCCCCGCTGAGCCAGTCCACCGTCCGGGTTGTGTTCCGGAAGACCGGCAGGACGGCGCCGAAAAACCAGATTCGGTCTTTCAGGAAATAGCCGCCCAGGCTGAACCCGCCCTCGAACCGGTTGATTTTGTCTTTGCCGTAGAGATCCTGGTAGTTGACGTATTCCGCTTTGGTCAGGTCAAAAGGATTGAGACGGAGGGTGTTTCTTTCTTTCCCGGTCAGCGCACTTCCCTCATAATACCCGACCAGCTCTCCATGGAAGGCGTTGCCCCCGGAGCGGGTGATCACATTCACGACGCCGCCCAACGAGCCGCCGAATTCGGCCTGGTAGCCGCTGGATTTGACCTGGACTTCGTCGACGAATTCAAAAGCGGCCTGCTGCTCCAGGTTGCCCCGGAGAAGGTCGCTCGTGTTCATGCCGTCCATGTAGTACATGTTTTCCAGACCGGTGGCGCCGTCGATCGAGGTCCCGCCCGAAACCGCCTCGTTGGCCACTCCCGGGATGACTGTGATCAGAGAATCGTAGTTGCGGCCCCGCGGCAGCTTGGAGAATTCCGTTTTGTTCAGGGTCATGCCCTGGGTTGTGCTCTTGATGTCGATTAGAGGTGAGCCCCCGACTACGGTGACTTCTTCCTCTAATTTGCCGGGCACCATCTGGACATTAATGACCAATGTCTGTTCTATGGCCAGTTCCACGACTTCACGAACAACCGATTTGAAACCGGGGAGGGAGAAGACGATTCTGTATTTCCCGGCGGGGAAACTGAGCAGGCGATAGACGCCGTTTGCATCGGATGTCGACGTCGCCTGACGGATGAGCGAGGGGCTGGTGGCGACAACGGCCACCCCGGGAAGGGGAGACCCGTCTTCCTCGCTAATGGTTCCGATGATTCTCCCGACCGGTTCCTGGGCCGCGAGAGCGCTCCAGGATAACAATAGGCCCAAAAGCAGGAGAGCCATTGCCGATCTTTTTTTCATCTGTTACCTCTCTTTTGGATGCAAAATCCTTCCGCCACTTTGAACTGATTGCAGATAGGGTGCTGTTTATCTCGTCATTCACCTCCNNTTAGCACTGGCCCTTCAGAGCTCAGCTCAAGAGACCATTCTCTTGAGCGACCCCGTCATCCGGGCCATCATCGGGGAAGTCTCGGGCGACCTCGCTCTCCAGAACGAATGGATGTTGGTCCCGTTTGAGAGGAACAGGCCCGAAACCGAGTACACGGGCCGTCTCTGGGAATCCGAGTACATGGTGAAGAAGGCCATCGAATACGGGTTCAAGGACGCCCATGTCGAGACATTCTGGG
>DQHV01000045.1 GCA_003524335.1 Candidatus Aminicenantota bacterium
CGTCCACTCGAAGGGCCTCAAGTCTAAAACCGCCAAAAACGCCATCTTTCGGATAGAGAGCGTTGAGCTGGGAGCCGGCTCGGCAGATAACCTCCTCAATCTCAGGACCATGCACGGCGACGTCACTGTGAACACAAGGGAGGACATCCGATGAAAGTCCCCCCTAAGTGCCCGTCCTGCGGCCAGAAACTGGTCATTTCCCGGATGGCCTGCACCGGCTGCAATTCGACGCTCGAGGGAAGCTTCGAGCCCTGCCCGGTCTGCCGGTTCGACCCCGATATCGAGCGGCTGTTCAACCTTTTTATGACCAGCAGGGGAAACCTCAAGGAGGTCGAGAGGCGCATGAACTGCTCCTACCCCACCGTGCGGGCCAAAATGGAGGAGATGTTCCGGAAATACGATGAGTTGAAGCCGACGCGCCAGAGCCGGATGGAAATCCTGAGGATGCTCCGGGAGGGCAAGATCACCGCCGCCGAAGCCGAGGAGATGCTGGCGAAGGGCCGGTAGAGAAAAACGGCATCCTTTCTCCATCCGGCGGCGTTTATCTGTCGTAAGTCGACTAGCATATATGCTTCTGAGAGGAGTATCATTCTAGAGATGCAACAGATCGATTTGGACAAGGAGGCCTCATGAAAAGCAGCCGGTACATCCTGGTTTTTCTCTGTTCTTTAGCGCTGACCCAGCTCGCGGCGGCGCAGAGAAGCGCCGACGTCGCAAATGGAGACCTCGGACAAAAAATTGATCGCTATTTGCAGAAGGCCGAGGCCAACGGGTATGCCGGGTCTGTACTGGTCGCCCGGGGTGAAAAAATAATCCTGGCCAAAGGCTATGGCCTGGCCGACCGCGAAAACAAGGTCAAGCAGACGGCGGAGACCGTATTTTCGATCGGCTCGATAACCAAGCAGTTCACGGGCGCCGCGATCCTCAAGCTGGAAATGATGGGCAAGCTGAAGGTAACCGACCCGATCAGCAAGTATTTCGGAGACGTCCCCGCCGATAAAAAAGAGATCACCCTTCATCACCTGTTGACTCACACCGCGGGACTTGAAGGAGCTCTGGGTGACGACTACGATGCTATCGGGCGGGAAGACTTCGTAAAGCTCGCCCTAAGTTCAAAGCTCCTCTTCATACCGGGCGAGAGGTACGAATATTCCAACGTTGGCTTCAGCCTCCTCGGAATAATCGTCGAGCTGGTTTCCGGGAAGAACTACGAGGACTTCCTGTACGAAGCGCTCTTCAAGCCGGCCGGCATGGAGAAAACAGGATATGTACGGCCGGGATTTGTCAAGAGCGAATTGGCCGTCGGCTACAGGGGTGGAGAGCGATGGGGGACTGCCCTCGACCGGCCCTGGCGTCCTGAGGGACCGGGCTGGCACCTGCGGGCCAACGGCGGGATTCTCTCGACCGTCGGAGACATGTACCGCTGGTACCTGGCGCTGAAGAATGACACCGTTCTTTCGGTGTCGGCCAAGAAAAAATATCTTGCGCCGCACGTCAAGGAATACGCGGATGGAAATTCCTATTACGGCTACGGCTGGGTCACCCAGAAAACAGAGCGGGGCGCCAACCTGATCTGGCACAACGGCGGCAACGGCATCTATAACGCCTTCATGGGCTTCGAGCCCGAGAACGACCTGGTCATCATCGCCTCGAGCAACATCGCCGGCAAGATATCCGACAACTATGCGGAGAGGATCGAGCGGATCGTGGCCGGCGACTACAAAGAGTTGGATGAGCGCGCACTGCAAGAATACGCCGGCACATATCGCCTTTCCTCAGGGGCCGAGATCGAGGCCCGGTTTGATGAGAATGACAACCTCCTGGCAACTTACCGGGCCAAAGAGCTGGTGGGATTGCTCGCTGCCTCGGGCAAGGAAGTTAAAGAAGAGGTGGAGCGCTATAACCAGAAGGTTGAGGAGATGTTGAAGGCGGCCCTGGCCGGGGATTACGCGGTCCTGGCTGCAGCTTGGGGAGAGCCCCTCGAGGACGTTAAGACTCGGGCCTCCGCCTTCTGGGACGGCAAGAGGAAAGAATTAGGGGAGGTCAGGGGTCTCGAAGTGTTGGGAACCTTGGCTCGGCCGCGCAACCTCTTTACCTATGTTCGGGTGGATTTCGGCAAGAGCTCCGAGTTCTTCACCTATATCTGGGACAAAGAGAGCGGCCGGCTTCGGGAAATGCGCGAGTCACAGAATCTTGATCGGCAGTTTGAACCAAGATCCCAAGATGAGTTCTTCTCTCCGCCCATCGGGACGACGATTATTTTCCAAAAAGACGAGAAAGGAAATGTCAGCCTGACGATCAGGAAGAACGGGGCGGAGACCCGGGCCACAAAAGCCGCGGCCTAAGAGACAAAGAACGGGGTTTTTATCGCTTCTCCGATCTGATATAATCCGGGCACACCCAAATGCCTCGCCGAACTACAAGAACTCTGTCTTCAGCGAGGGATTCCTTTTAAGGGAGGTCAATAACAATCATGATAAAGTCTAAGCTCCGGGCAGTGGTTGGATTAGTCGTTTTTCTGGCAGGCGGGTATATTCCAATCTGTGCCCAGCAGATCTCTCCTGATCTCTACAAAGCGCTCCGCTACCGGCACATCGGCCCTCCCGGCAACCGCACGGCCGCGGTGGTCGGCGTTCCCGGCGATCCCCTCACTTATTACATCGGCGCCTCGTCGGGCGGCGTCTGGAAATCCTCAGACGGGGGGACGACCTGGACGCCTGTTTTCGATGATCAGCCGGCCCAGTCCATCGGTGCCTTGGCGGTCGCTCCGTCAGATCCTAACGTCGTCTGGGCGGGGACAGGGGAGGCCTTCATTCGGAGCAACGTCTCCGTAGGGAACGGCGTTTATAAATCCACCGACGCCGGCAAGACCTGGAATCATATGGGCCTCGAGAAAACGGGCCGGATCGGTCGGGCGGCCGTCGACCTGCGCAATCCCGACGTCGTCTTTGTCGCCGCGCTCGGCCACTGTTATGGTCCCCAAAAAGAGCGGGGCGTCTTCCGCACCAAAGACGGCGGCAAGACCTGGGAGCAGGTGCTCTTTGCCGACGAGAACACCGGCTGCTTTGAGATCGCCATGGACCCCAATAATCCGCGCATCCTCTTTGCCGGGATGTGGCCGATTGTGATCCATACATACGGCCGGGAGAGCGGCGGGCCGAACGGCGGCATCTTCAAGACGACCGACGG